>DATHEW010000509.1:0-5897 GCA_035318425.1 Candidatus Acidiferrum sp.
CACTGCCGGTCCGACGTGCTGGGCGGATGCGGGGTTTAGATCCATTCCGTACTTTGTAGCTGCCACGACAGTGTTGATGAACTCGCCGTAGCCGCAGCCCAGGTCAAGAACAGTGCCACTCTGCGGCACGTACGGTTGAAAAACTTGTTTCACGAGCACGCGCCAAACGCGCCGACGGTACTCAAGGTTTGACTGAAACCGCCGGGAGTAGATGGCCTGCAATTCCCGGGTGTCAGGACCGGACGGTGATTCACTAATGGTTGCTCGCGACATATTGACTCCGACTAAGGCATTTCCCCAAAAGCGTAAATCCTGAAGATGTAATACAGATCGAAGGCGGCTTGATTAATCAAAGCCACTGGCAGTGGAAGAAACCAGGTGATTTCGTTCAGATACACATTGTAGTTGCCACCGATCGCCGAGATGAAAAACGCGAAGAAGCAATATTTCCGCGTTATCCTGAGATGGTCATTGCCGGCCACCGCCCATAATGTAGTAAACGCGAGCGGGAGGGCATACGAGGTAGTTCGAACCAGATCCCCGTTCGCAAAGCAGAAGGCGAACATGGCGATAAGCGTAGCGATAAACAGAAAGGCCCGCAGTCGACGTCGTTCCTGCCAAACCAACAGCACCGCGAGTCCTGCCAGAAGCCACCCTCCTTCCAGTGCAAACCAAATTCCCGGATGCCAATGCTCGATGTGATGAACGAAGGTCCCTGGGCCGACCCCTTTGATGGGCGAGGGCAGATCGGACCAACGAACCAGCACCAACCTGGCAAGCCAGTAGCTGGCCATTCCTGCGAGCAGAGCCATCGAACGCCGTGTGAACATTGAACGAAGTCCTTTTTGCTCCAGCAGGCAAAAATCTCCTATCAAGATCAGGCCCACTGCCATGAACCCTCGTTCATCCGTGAACGATGCACTGAAGACCAGGGCTGCGCGAACGAATGCAGGTATCCTCGGCGCCAGCGCCAGTATCACTTGAGCCATCGTAATGGCGTCGTAACACAGAATAAACCCAAACGAACCCAGATACGTTGAGCTCACGAACAGCGTCATGAACAAGCTCGTGACGCGATCACCTGTTATCTGAAATGTGACAAGGCATGAAAAATAAATCAGAAGGCACACTCCCACGATCGTGACGATGGGCAGCGCCCAGCGAAGTGCTTGGTATTCGCTCAGATTAAGCGGATGCAGCAAAACTGGGACGGTAAGCCGATAGTTTAGTTTGGCTTCATGAGTTCCGGCTTCGTACGCCTTGCTCATGTCGGTGAGGGGATGCTGGATCTTCTTATAATAGCCGCCATAATACCCGTGCTTAAGATTATAAAAATCAATTCCGCCCGAGCACAGAATGGAGAACGCTACCCCAAGAACTGTTACCTTCACCATCCAGAAACGGCTCGAAACAAATCCCTCGGCCCAAGCTAGAATAATGTTCCACCGGTGGCGTAAGTGATCGGTCACCGTCCGCTTCAACCGGCACTCGATCACATCTGGTGCAAGTTCCCTCATGCCTGCTTGGCCTGTATGTGCGCAGATTTCCTGTAATCACCGCGGCTGAAATACTTCTCCAGCCAGACGTACAGACATATGAAGAGATAGCGACTTCCCATTTCCTTGATCTTGAGCTTGGGCACGCCGGAGCGCCGGTTGTGCCAAGTGATGGGGATCACGTTCCAGGTGTAACCGCGCACGATTGCTTTGAGTGGCAACTCAACGGTCAGGTTGAAGTGTGGCGCGATGAGTGGACGGCAGCCCTCGATCACTTCTTTGCGGTAGGCTTTGAAGGCGTTCGTGGTGTCGTTGAGTTTAATGTGGAAGAGCAGCTTGAGGAACCAGTTGGCCAGCCTATTGATGCGCAGCTTGAGCCACGGATAATCAATCACACCCGCGCCCTTCATGAACCGGCTGCCGAACACGCAATCGCAACCGTTTTGCAACTCGCGCCAGTAACGCACCACGTCGCGGCAATCGTCGGATTCATCCGCCATCATGATCACGACCGCATCGCCACGCATCGCATCCAACCCGAGGATGATCGCTCGGCCGAATCCATGAGCGCCCGTGTTTTGAAGAGGGCGGAGGTCCGTGATTTTTTGCCGCATCGATTGAAGCAGTTCCCAAGTTCGGTCGCCGCTCCCATCATCGATGACAATGATCTCGTGGGGAATCTTCTGAATCTCCAGCTCGATGTGCAGATGCTCTACCGTGGAACAAATGCACCCTTCTTCGTCGCGCGCAGGTATCACTACGGAGAGAAGTTCGAGACGTCGCGCGGGGTCTGAATGTTGTTGTAGATCAGTCATGCGGTTGAAGCGTCTAGCCAGAGTGGATGCTTCTCGGCGTGCTCAGCGATTTCAACCAAAATAGTCTCCAGGGAGGTTTGCGGGCGCCAATCCCAGCGCGCTTCGGCGGGCTGACCATCCATAACCATCCACGGGATATCGAACGGTCGCGGGTTCGGATCGGACTGAATAGGGTGCGCACCGAATCGGTCGGCGCACCAATCGCTGAGTTGTCGAAGCGACATGCTGTTTCGCGCGCCTCCACCAATGTTGATCGGTGGCTCGACGAGGCGTTCGCGATTGTTCATCTGACGCGTGAGAAGCGGAGCGAGATCACGCGGTTCAAAACAATCCCTGACCTGATGGCCCGTGCCGCCAAATCCAATGAACTTCAGAGCCCGCCGTCTCGCGTAGGAATGAATCCAGAACGAGAAGATCCCCTGGTCGGCGCGGCCGAATTGACCCGCACCTGCCAACACGCCACAACGATTGATCCGCACCGGGAACTCGAACGCCGATCCGTATTCCATCGCCAAAATTTCTGACGCCAGCTTCGTGCTCCCATAAAGCGAGAGCGGCGCGTCAGTCGGAAATTGTTCCGTCACGCCTTCTGGCGAACATCCGGTGGGCCACAATTGTTCTGCTCTTGGCCGGAACGCTCTCGACACGGTTTCCATTTCCAGACTTGCGAGTGCGCGGATCGAATAAACGCGGCTGGTGCTGAGGAGAATAAATCCGGCCCGATGGCGTTTGCAGTATTCGAGGATATTGACGGTGCCACCGAGATTGTGCTCCACCAATTGGCGGCTGCCCGCGCGACCGTCGATGCCGGCCAACACGCTCGCGTTCGCCGCGGCATCGATGACCCAATCCACAGCCGGCAATAATTCGAAATCCGATGCCGCGCGGATATCGGCGTGGAAGAACTTGATGCCTTGCCGGGCCAGCGTGGCGCGGTTTTGTTCGCTTCCGGCACGGATGAAGTTATCCAAACCAATGATCTCAACGCCTGGCAAATATTCCGGAAGCGTGCGAGCGAGAACCTGCCCCACGAATCCACAAATGCCGGTGATCAGAATACGCATGGCCGTTCAACCACCTCCCGCGCACGCCTCGTGAATCTCTTCGAGGATACCGCGCAAGTCGTATCGATATTTCCAATGCGGATAGTGCGATTGAAACTTGCGCACGTCGCTGATGTACCAGATGTGGTCGCCGATGCGATTATCTTCCACGTAAGTCCAATCCAGTTTTCGCCCGCTGATCTGTTCGCAAAGCTCGATCGCTTCAAGCATCGAACAATTCGAGTGGCGGCTTCCGCCCATGTTGTAAACTTCACCCGGCCGCGGCGCTTTGAAAAATTCCCAGAACGCTTCCACAAGATCGTGGCTGTGGATGTTGTCCCGCACTTGCTTGCCCTTGTAACCGAACACCCGATAAGGCTTGCCGGTCACGGTGCATCTCATCAGGTAAGCGAGGAAGCCGTGAAGCTCCGCGCCTGCGTGCGCCGGCCCGGTGAGACAGCCGCCGCGAAACGAAACTGTCTTGATGCCGAAGTAGCGGCCGTACTCCTGTACCAGCAAATCCGCCGCCGCCTTGCTCGCCCCAAACAACGAATGCTTGCTTTGATCGATGCTCAAATTCTCGTCGATGCCAGTCGTATAGGGATGTGAAGGATCGATTTCCCAACGCTTCGCTTGCTCGATGAGCGGCAACGCGTTGGGCGCATCGCCGTAAACTTTGTTCGTGCTGGTAAAAATGAAAACGGCCCCGGGACAATATTGGCGCACCGCTTCGAGGAGCACGAGCGTGCCGTTCGCATTCACGGTGAAATCGGTGAACGGATCGCGCGCCGCCCAGTCGTGTGAAGGCTGAGCCGCCGTGTGTATGACGACAGACACCGCCTTGCCGAGTTCGCTGAAAAGACCTCCGATGCCTTCACGATCCCTGATGTCCAGTTCCCGATGGCGATAGCGCGGCAGGGAACTTTCCAAGGTCTTGCGGTTGGCTGAGGTGGAGGCTTCTTTGCCGAAGAATTGCGCCCGCATATCGTTGTCGATACCCACGACATCGAAACCTTCGGCGTGAAACCTCCCGCACGTGGCGGACCCAATCAGACCGGCGGAACCAGTTACGACCGCAACGCTCATCGAACGGTGACCCCTGCCAGGCCGGAATGCACCAGCGTGAAAACTCCCGGGCGATGTCGGCGGAACATGCGCATGAGTGAGACGAAATTCATGACTTAGATTCAACGCAAGGCTACCGGCGCATGGATTGCGGGCACAAGAATTTACCCGCCTGCCAAGCGCGTATGCGGATGAGGATGGCAGCAGCAGCGCGGGTGCGTGTTCGCGACGCCCCGTGCCGTCCGTTTGGTACGGATGACAAGCATCGGCTCGAGTGCTACTCACTCCACGTGATTTTGATCGGCACATCGGGGTTTCAGTATCCGGAGTGGAAGGGCACATTTTATCCGCCTGATCTCTCGACGAAGAAAATGCTCGGGTTCTACAGCGAGCGGTTCAATTCGACCGAGAGCAATTACACGTTTCGCCGTATGCCGGCCGAATCGACGCTGGTTAACTGGGCGGCGCAAGTGCCAGAAAACTTCCGTTTCAGTCTCAAGGCGCCGCAGCAGATCACGCACTTCAGGCAACTGCGCGATTGCGAATTGGTAGTGCAACACTTCGCGGATGTGGCGCAGGCGCTGGGGCCGAAGCTGGGCGCGGTGCTGTTTCAATTGCCCCCGAGTCTGCATTGCGATGTCACGTTACTCCGCGATTTTCTGGTGGTGATGCCGCCGAATCTGAAATCCGCGTTCGAGTTCCGTCACGAGTCGTGGTTCGCAGATGAAGTCTTCTCGACGTTGCAGGCTCATGACGCAGCGCTTTGCATCGGCGACAGCGAGAAGCTCCACACGCCACTGAACTTTACGGCGCGGCATGCTTACTTCCGGTTGCGAGACGAAGGCTATGGCGAGCAGGACATTGCGCGCTGGGCTTCAGTCATTCGTGAGCAAGAATCGCTGCGCAAAGACATCTACATTTATTTCAAACACGAGGAGAGCGGCCTCGGCCCGCAGTTCGCGGCGGCGTTGCAGAAACTGCTGCGCGATTAAGCAATCACCTCGCGGCGATCATGTAGCTGGCGCGCCATTTCGTCGCGATGCTCGTGAAGGCGATTTTCGCGCGCGGCCAGCAAGACGTCGCGCAACACCTGCGCCTCAAACATTCGCGGCACGCTGACGTAACTCGCGCCGACTGCGTAAAGCTTCGGCACGTCAGTGAGCACGTCGGCGGGCACGATGATCTGTGCAGTTGGGTTCATCTCGCGCAGTTCCTGAACGAGGCGCAAATTGTTTGTGCCTTTCAGCAGCGAGTTGGGAATCGTGCAGATGATGACTCGGGCCTGCGCGATGCCGGCATGCAGCAACGTGTCACGCTGGCTGATGTCGCCATACAGCACCGTCACGCCACGGCGGCGCAGTTCGTCGTTCACCACCGGGTTGAAATCCACCACGGCGATTTCTTCCAGCAACGTCACGTCGCGCCGCGAAACTTCTTCGAGCAACGAGCTGGCGGTGGAAAAAAATCCGAGCAGATAA
>DATHEW010000510.1:0-10993 GCA_035318425.1 Candidatus Acidiferrum sp.
TCGCGAACTCGAAAGTGCGCTCTGCAGGGTCGAGAACCTGGAAAATGATCACCTCATGGCCGCTCGTGGCGAGCAACGAGAGTGGCTTCTCGAGCGATTCGACGGGCGTGAGCAGATGGCTCACCAGCACGATCATGCCGCGCTTTTGCGTGAGCTCAGCGATGCGATTCAGCGGCGTGCCGATGTCGGTCGTCGCACCGGCGGGCGACTTTTCCAGCGCAAGCATCAGCCGATGCATGTGCCCCGGGCGATTCCGCGCCGGCAGGTATTCGCGGATCTGCTCATCGAACGTCAGCAACCCCGCGGCATCACCTTGCTGCGAAAGGAAGTAAGCGAGTGTCGCGGCGAGCGTCCGGGCGTAATCCAGTTTCTTCCACGCCTTCGAGCCGAACATCATCGAGCGGCTTTGATCCACCAGGAGGTAACAGCGCAGGTTCGTCTCGTCCTCGAACTTCTTGATGTAGTAGCGATCACTGCGCGCGAAAAGTTTCCAATCCACGTAGCGCGGATCGTCGCCGGGCGTGTACTGGCGATACTCGGTGAACTCGACAGAGAAGCCGTGATATGGGCTGCGATGAAGTCCGTTCCAAAAACCCTGAACCACCACGCGCGCGCGGAACTCGAGGTTCTTGATGCGCATCAGCACCTGCGGGTCGATGAACGATTTGCCGCCCTGGGCGGCATTCGTCTGCGGTTGTTCAGTCGCGCGCATGATGACGGGAAGAAGGGTTACTCCTCGATGAAGTGAAGAGCAAGCTGCGGGGCGGAGGATGTCGCGCAATCGGATCACCGACCGAACAAGAGTCAGACAGGATTCACGGCATTAACAAATGAGGCTGATGAATTTTGGCAACTTCGTTGATTCTATCTTCTGCACTCCGATCCGACCTGCACGAACGATGTCGATTTGCCAACTCACGCTTTGATGCCGATTTCTTTCAACGCCAGCCGAAATGACTCACGCGGTTGGTTGCGGCGCGATTCCAGAGTGAGCGTGTCCGCCAGCATGCTGGTCAGCACCGCTTCACGCTCCTGCGGCTTCAATGATTTGAACGCGGTAACAAAAACTTCAGCAGTGGCTTCTGTCGCACTCATGATCAAACTATCGCGAGACTCTGCGCACGTTTCAATAAGTCACTTCGGCTTCAACTGCGGAAAGAGGATCACATCGCGGATGCTTTCCTGGCCGAGGAGCATCATGAACGTGCCCCCGGCGTCCCGCCGGGCCGGGGATTGGTGAACACGTAAGCCGCTCGACGAAGAGTGGTGCGTTCGGATTGACAGAGCGTCCGACCCGGCGGGACGCCGGGGGCACGTTCACCGCGCGCAATCTCCTGCCCGTTGATGCAGCGCTCGAAGATTCCACCGTGGTCGAATCATCCGGCGAGAGCTTGGCCAGCGGCACGAGTTCCTTCGGCAGATGCGTGACGAACGTCGGCTGAATCAGCGTCGGCTCGATGAGCTTCCCGAACAGCACGGCTTTCACAGGCCAAGCAACCGCACTAATTCGTCGAGGGTGAGCCGATGATGTGTGGCCATGTCTTTGAGAATTCCGTGAAACGTACCGAGCTTCATCGGGTTGTGGTCGGGAATGACGACATGATGTTCACCATCTCGCTGTGTCGTGTAGCGCATGTGCGAGCCGCGTTGGCGAGTGCGTTCGTAACCGAGGCCGCGGAGTGCTTTGCCAAGTTCGGCGCCGGAAACGTCCCGCGGAAGTTTCATCGGGTGAGAACTTCGTCACGAACGAAATGCAGACGGATAACCTTGGGAGCAGAAGCCTCGTCCTCGAAATAGCAATCAGCCGCCTCGCGGACATTGCGACGCAGTTCTTCCAGCGAATCCGCTTCAGTGAAAATGGAGTGGCCTAGAGCGCGGGCGGTGTAGCCGCCGTCGGCTTCGTCTTCGCGGATTTCAAAGATAACTTCGCTCTCGGCCATGTGCCCAAAATAGATTTCAGAGCATGAGCGAGTCAACGCTCACTTCGGCTTCAACTGCGGGAAGAGGATCACGTCGCGGATGCTTTCCTGGCCGAGGAGCATCATGCAGAGGCGGTCGATGCCGATGGATTCAGGGGCATCAACGGTCCGCGGCCAAGTGTTGCTTCAATGCGATTCTTTAAAGCGTTCGACAGGTCTTCGAGCTTATCGGCCTCCCACGGAATGATAGCGAAATGGTTAACATCGAAATGGGAGATCATCAGTTCATCTTTTCGGCACAGCCAGATAACGCCGATACCGAGCCCCTTTGCAAAACCGGCTTCGTAGTACACGCCGTTGCGATGTCCAGTGAGATCCGCAACCAAGAACCTGCTTTTGCGAATCTCAGCGATCATTTCATCCGTGATCTCGTTATTGTGCTGCTTCTGGTCGATTCGCAGTGGCGTATAGCCTGCATCCGCAATTCCTCGATCGATTGCCTTCCACGCTTCAATGATTTCATCGGCGAACCACATCGCGATGAATCCTTGCTGTGAAGAATTGTTCGTCTGTGCCAATGCATGAAGATGCGCCCAGCCCTTTGGGCTAATCTTCATGCCCTCGTCAGTCAAATATGCCTTTTCGTGAAACAGGTATTCCTGAAGAAGGAACGTTAGCTCTTCGTCGTCTGACGCCGAGGCTCTACCAAGCAATTCCGTGCGAAGTTGGGTTTCGACATTAAGCCGGGCACCGGGTTTTGGAAATGCCGTGCTTAGACGCAACAAGACCTTCTCTGCTTTTTCCCCCACTGGCGGCGTAATTAATGCGGCGAGCCTCGGGACGTCTGAAACAACTATCTCGCATTCTTGATGCTCTCGAATCCACCCCGACAGGTTGACCCGTTGTTGTTGAGACCAAAGAGACATCTCATGTGATGCGAGTCCACTGATTTTGAAAGTTCCACAACGAGGACAGATCGTATGCGCGCCCGAACCCGCAGCGTAACCGATGACATCTGCCTTCGCGCGACAAACAAGGCAATTGGCGGTCTGCATAGCGTTCTACTTCGGCTTCAACTGCGGGAACAGGATGACGTCGCGGATGCTTTCCTGGCCGAGGAGCATCATGCAGAGGCGGTCGATGCCGAGGCCGATGCCGCCCGCCGGGGGCATGCCGTGTTCGAGGGCGACGAGGAAATCTTCGTCGAGCTTCTGCTGCTCGCCGCCGGCCTGATGCTCCAGCGTGTTGCGCTGCGCGATGGGGTCGTTCTGCTCGGTGTAGCCGGGCGCAATCTCCTGCCCGTTGATGCAGCACTCGAAGACTTCCACCGTGGTCGGGTCGTCCGGCGAGAGCTTGGCCAGCGGCACGAGTTCCTTCGGCAGATGCGTGACGAACGTCGGCTGAATCAGCGTCGGCTCGATGAGCTTCTCGAAGACGGCGCCGGTGACTTCGAAGTCTTCGTATTCCTTGCCAATCTCCGCGCCGAGATCGTGCGCGCGCTGGCGACGTTCGGCAGGCGTGATGTCAAACCAGTCGGCCCCGGCTTTTTCTTTGACGAGGTCTTTGTATTTCGCGCGACGCCACGGCGGAGTGAGGTCAATTTCTTGGAAATTCACGCACCGCTGTAGAGCCTCCAAAATCAAATTGTCAGGAGCGAACGCCTTTACACCTTTTGCTTTTGCATCTGCGATTAACTGAAGTGCTTGCTTTGCTGCCGTTGCAAGTCCGAGCTCTCTGTGACGATCTCGCAGACTCGAAAGGCCATTGTGCAGAGCAATAAAGTTCTCATCCTCGATAACCTCCTTGTGCTGATCCTCGACTTCATCGGACGAAAGTGGCGGGTCAAATAGACTCGCAGCGTTGTCCAATGCTAACCCAGCGTCGCTGAGATTTTGCTGAGAGCTTATGGGTTTTAGCTTGCCCAAAACTTTCTGCGCGACGTGGCAAATGAGCGACTCCACCGTCTCCATCATCGACTCGTAATCGCCGAACGCGCAGTAGGCTTCGAGCATCGTGAACTCGGGATTGTGCCGGCGCGAGAGTCCTTCGTTGCGGAAGTTCTTCCCAATCTCGAACAGCTTGTCGATGCCGCCCACGAGCAGCCGCTTGTGATACAGCTCCAGCGCGATGCGCAGGTAGAAGTCGCAGCCGAGCGCGTTGTGAAAGGTCTTGAAGGGCTGCGCCGCCGCGCCGCCGGGAATGGCCTGCATCGCGGGCGTCTCCACCTCCACGTAGCCGCGTGAATGAAAGAACGCGCGAATCTCATGCACGATGGCACTGCGCTGGAGGAAGACGTCCTTCACCTCGGGATTGCCCATGAGGTCGAGATAGCGCTGGCGGTAACGAATCTCGGTGTCCTCCAACCCGTGCCACTTCGCGGGCGGAGGACGCAGCGCCTTGGCGAGGATGGTGAACGCTTCGAGCTTGATGCTCGGCTCGTTCGTCTTGGTGCGGAACATCGTGCCGGTCACGCCCACGAAATCGCCGAGGTCGAGGTGTTTGAAGATGTCGAACTGTTCGTCGCCCAGCGCCTGCTTCTGCGCATAGACCTGCACGCGGCCGGACTGGTCGCGCACATCGATGAAGATGGACTTGCCCATGTCGCGATGCGCGGTGATGCGCCCGGCGACGGAGACTTTGGTGCCTTCAAGAATTTCACCTTTGTCGAACTTCTCGCGGGCGTCATTGCACGGGCGGTCGGGCGTGAACTTGTTCTTGAAGGGGTCGATGCCCTTCGCGCGCAAAGCGTCGAGCTTGTCTCGCCGCATCTTGATGAGCGAGTTTTCAGATGGCTGCAATTGCGGTGACGGTTGTTCCATAACGAGCACGCAGATGAAACACGGAAGCCCGAACCTGTCCAACCGAGAATCGAACCCAAAGGGGAGTTTTTCCGTACAAAATGGATTTCGGTTTCACAAAGCGTTGCGCGAGCTGCGTGGCCAGCAACGGCTGCCGGCGCCGCGCGCCAGCAAATAGAGCAGCGCGTCACCAAACCAAATCCCCGCGAAGCACGCGGCGAAGGCGATGCGCCAGTCCAGTTTGCCGACGCTCTGAAATGCGACCTCTTGTATGTCGTTCCACGCACCGCCTTTATCGGTGTCGCGGTATCGTCAGTTGGGGACGTCGCCGCGCGGTTCTTCAACAGATTATTGGGAGCGTTTCGCTTCATGAGCCGTAAGCAGATCCGCGGATTGAGTGATACGAGTTTCGTCGTGGCCTGCTGAAATCCGCCCATCCCCAATCTCGAAGCCCGGATAAAGCGTCATGACGCCATCGACGAAGAGGCTCGTGCCATGAACGTAATCGGTATCATCGTTCGCGAGTCACATTCAGGCGAGGCCGGTGTCGTCGGGTTCGCCGATGGGCTGTAGGGAACCAGCTTTATCAATTCGCGAGACGCATCCGACTTCCGGCCAGTAAACTCAGCTGCAAATGGCCAGCCACGAAAAAGAAACCGCATTCCGTCGGCAGGCAGACGTCGAGCGCCACATCGTTGAATTACTTGGAGCGGAAACGTGGTTTGTCGCGCATCAATCAGAACAGACCGACCGGATCGGCTTAATTCTTTTCAGCGCGATGATTCCCAATCGATAAGTGTCGAGACTTCCTTGGACTCAAGCCAAGCTATTGTGAGGTCTGTGAAGTGAAGAATTCAGGCCGTATCACAACCTTTACCACGACGCGGCCAACGAGCGATACGGCGCGCACGATTCGACGGGCAGCGGCGAGGGCGCCGACTCCGCTACGGTCTGCGGACGGTTTATAGCTTGCGACGCGTTTTTACGCTCTGATACAAGAAGCGCCCTAACCTATGGCAGCAATCGGCCGGTTCCAAAAAGGTGACGATATTTTCTACGCGAAGTGCGTTGATGGCGCGCTTTTTCGACTTCAAGGGGATGTCTTCGGTTCGCCATCTTTTGAAAAGAAAACCACGCCGACCAAGGGTCTGCGAACGCTGACTCCTGTTAATCCGTCGAAGGTTATCGCCGTCGGTTTGAACTACGCCGATCACGCGCGTGAGTCAGGAAAGCCATTGCCGAAGGAACCGTTGTTCTGGTTCAAGGCGACCACGTCGCTCATCCCTGATGGTGCGAAAATCGAAGTGCCCTTTCCCAAACACCGGACGGATTTCGAAGCGGAGATGGCGATCGTGATCGGTCGCCGCGTCCGCAACGTCACACCGGCGGCGGCGGCGCGATACATCTTCGGCTATACCACGGCGCAGGACATCAGCGACCGCACGATCCAGAATTCTGAGAGCCAATGGTGTCGCTGCAAATCGTTCGACACCTTCACGCCCCTCGGGCCTTATGTGGAAACGAAGATTGATCCGCATGATCTCACGATCCAGTTGTTCCAGAACGGGCAACTGCGGCAGAACTCGAACACGAGCCAGCTCATCTTCAATTGCTATCAACTCGTGAGCTTCATCTCCACGAACATGACGTTGCTGCCTGGCGACGTTATTCTCACCGGGACTCCCAGCGGCGTGGCGCCGATTGAAAGTGGAGATCGCCTGGAAGTCCGCATCCAGGGGCTCGCTCCGTTGGTGAATACTGTAAAGTGAGAGGTAAGAAGGGAGAGGTGAGAGCCGCTTCGTTCTCCGCGCCATGCAGGATCTCAAAGCCAGAACCAAAAAATTCGCTCTCGACGTGATCCGCTACAGCCGCGCGCTTTCGCGTGGAGATGAATTCCAAATAATTCGGCGCCAACTCATTCGCTCGGCTACATCGACTGCCGCAAATTACCGCCCATCACAACGGGCGAAATCAAAGGCAGACTTCGTCAGCAGTCTCGGGGATGCTGAAGAAGAAGCAGATGAAACCTTGTTTTGGCTGGAATGTTTGAGCGAGCTCACCAGCCATGAGCATTCGGAATTGAAAGCACTTTTAAAGGAAGCGGATGAATTGGTCGCCATTTTGACCGCGTCCCGCAAAACGGCGCGCGGCTGACGGACCTCTCACTTCTCACTTCTCACCTCCCATTTCACACTATGCGTTGGACCCAAGCCTTCATTCCCACTTTGAAAGAGACTCCCGCCGAGGCGGAGATCACGTCGCACAAACTGCTCTTGCGCGCGGGATTGATCCGCAAGCTCGCCGGCGGCCTCTACACGTTCCTGCCGCTCGGTCTGCGCGCGCTACGCAAAGTCGAGCGCATCGTGCGCGAGGAGATGGACCGTGCTGGCGGGCTCGAAGTGCTCATGCCGGCGCTTCAACCGCCGGAGATCTGGCGCCAGTCAGGGCGTTACGAGACCGCGGCCGAGGTGTTGTTCAAGGTTCGCGACCGCGCGAAGAAGGAATGGGTGATGAGTCCCACGGCGGAGGAAGTCATCACGACCGTCGCCGCGAGCGAAATCAATTCGTATCGCCAGATGCCAGTGAACTTCTATCAGGTGAGCGTGAAATTCCGTGATGAGATTCGCCCACGCTTCGGACTGATGCGCGCGAAGGAGTTCATCATGAAGGATGCTTACAGCTTTGACGTGAGCGACGAGGCGGCGATGGCGAGCTATCACAAGATGTACGATGCGTACAAGCGCATCTTCGATCGCTGCGGGTTGCAGAACTTTCCCGTCGAAGCGGATACCGGTGTGATTGGCGGCAATTACTCGCATGAGTTCATGGTCCCGGCAGACACCGGCGAGAACGAGGTCGTGTACTGCGAAGGTTGCGGCTACGCGGCGAACATCGAGAAGGCGACCAGTGGCATTCCGAAAACCGCGGCGCGCGAGCTCGGTGCAGCAGCGGAAACATTTCCCACGCCGGGTGTCCTCACGATCGAAGCGTTGAGCAAGGCGCCTTACAGCGTTCCAGCCAATCGTCAGATCAAGACGCTTGTGTTCATCGCCGACAGCAAGCCGCTGCTGGTGTTGATTCGCGGCGACGATCAGTTGAACGAAACGAAGCTCGTCGCGCGCACGGGCGCGGTGCAGGTGCATCCGGCCGACGTGAAAAATCCAGCCGACAACGTTCACTTCACGAGCCTCGGCGCCATGCCCGGATCGCTCGGCGCGGTCGCCAATGTTCCATCCGATTGGCAAGTGCTAGCAGACGATCGGTTACAAGGCGCAAACGAAATGACAACGGGCGCGAACGAGGATGGCTTCCATCTGCGGAACGTTTCCATCGAGCGCGACATCAAGGTCACGAAGTGGTGCGACCTGCGCACCGTCAACGCGGGCGAACCGTGCGTCAAGTGCGGCAAGCCGCTGAAGATTCGCCGCGCGATCGAGGTCGGTCACGTGTTCAAGCTAGGCACCAAATACAGCGAAAAGTTGAACGCCACGTTTCTGGCGGAAGACGGTTCGCGCAAAGTTTCGCACATGGGCTGCTACGGCATTGGTGTGACCCGCACGCTGCAGGCGATCATCGAGCAATCGAACGACAAGGACGGCATCATCTGGCCCAGGTCGGTTGCCCCTTATCTCGTGTGCATCACACCGCTCGGTGTCGTGGCGGAAAGCGAAGTGATGAAAGCCGCCGAACAACTTTACTCCGAACTCAGCGCGGCTGGCCTCGAGGTAATCATTGACGATCGCGACGAGCGCCCCGGAGTGAAGTTTAAGGACGCTGACCTTGTTGGTTTTCCGATTCGTGTTTCTGTCGGCGAGAAGTCCCTCATGAAGGGTGAGATCGAAATCAAACTTCGCGGTGGTGAGCTGACCTCGGTGCCGAAGACGGAAGCCGTTGCGCGCGTGCTGGAATTGGCGCGCGCCTAAACGGAACCCTGCGGTAGGAACAGAAGGGAACAAAGGAAACGAAGCGAACCTGTCTATGGGTCGCTTCGGTTTGGCGGGAACGTTAGGCGAACTGTTTGCTTCTGTTTCAACTGCCTCGTTCCGGCTAAACGGAATCGAGACACGCTCGGACAATGCGTGCGAGCACTTCGGGTGGATAAGGCTTCTGAAGGAAATTCGACGTGCCCAGTTGTGCGTCGAGGATGTCCGGGCTGTAGCCGGTCGTGTAGATCACTTTCAGGTGCGGCTTCGTCCTTTGAAGTTCGGCTGCAAGATCGCGGCCATTCATCCCGCCAGGTAACACCATGTCCGTGAGGAGCAGATCGATGCTGTCCCGATGTTCGTTCCAAACGGAGAATGCTTCCGTGGATTCGCCTGCTTCCAAAACTCTGTAACCCGCCCCCGTCAGCACCGCTTGCGCGAGTTCTCGCAGCAGCGGCTCGTCTTCCACCAACAAAATAGTTTCCGTACCGCCCGCAGGCATCGTCGTGGATGTCATCGGCTGCACGATGGTGACCTCCGGTTGTTCGTCGCACGCGGGAAACAGAATTGAGAACGTCGTACCGCAGCCGACCGCGCTCTCGACTTCGATGATGCCGCTATGTTGCTTTACGATTCCGAACACGGTCGCAAGGCCGAGCCCCGTGCCTTTCCCCACTTCCTTGGTGGTGAAGAATGGTTCGAAGATGCGTGCCCGCACCGCGTCGGTCATGCCGCAGCCAGTGTCTTGAACACGAATGCGGACAAAAGTCCGATCGGTGGTCAGCCCTTCTGGAACGCTCACGTGGTCCGTCGTGATGATCAATTGCCCACCTTGCGGCATCGCATCGCGCCCATTCACGGCGAGGTTCAGAAGAATTTGTTCGATCATCGAAGGATCGGCTTCGATCGAAGGCAGCGTGTGCGCGTTGCTCACTGACAACACGATGTCTTCTCCGATAAGACGCTGAAGCATTTGCAAAATACCGCTCGCCACCGCCCGCACATCGATGACGCGCGATTGAATGACTTGCCGGCGGCTGAAGGCCAGTAACTGTCGCGTGAGCGCCGCGGCTCGTTCCGTGGTATCGAAGAGTTGCTGCAATGTTTCAGGTTGATCCTGCGTGTGTTCCATCTTTCGCACCAGGCCCTGCATGATGGTGAGGATGTTGTTGAAATCGTGCGCCACGCCGGCAGCGAGTTGGCCAATCGCTTCCATTTTTTGCGACTGCCGCAACTGTGCCTCGAGATTCACACGCTCGGTCACATCGACTGCATAAACGTGGACGCGCTGAATGGCAGGGATGGGAAAATACGACCACGAGATCGTGCGCCCACTTACGGCGGCCTGCACATCCAGCACGTTCATGCCGCTGCGCAGGCAGTCCTGAACGATCTCGGCGGAATTGTTCGGCAATAACTCAGCCGGATTCGCCTTCACCAGCGTGAACATCAATGACCGCGTGGCGTCGTTGAAATAGGTCAACTCTCCCTCGGCGCTGAACTCGAGCACGGGGTTTGGATTTTGTGAGACGAAAGCAGCCAGCTTCGCGTTCTCCGCTTCGGTCGCGCGGCGTTGATCCGCTGCGCCAATGATGTTGGCGACGGACTGGAGAAAGTGAAAATCGTCCTCACCGAAAGTGCGCACGCGTGTGCAGTGTGCCTGAAGAATGCCCCAATGGCCCTTCGCCCCGTGGATCACGACGCTGATGCCGCTCGCGGCCTGGCTCTCGCGGAGAAAGTTCGGCACTTCAAACTGCGTGATCGTCCGCAGATCCCGAACGATCACCGGTTCCGCCGCATCGAGAACGTAGCGCGCCATCGAGCCCTCGTGCGCCGACATGACGCCGTCGATGCATTCGTTTGGCAGGCCAGAGATCGCCACAGTGCGAAGCGTCAGCCCGTTCGCTTCCAGTTGATGCACGGATGCAAATTCGATCGAAAGCGTCTGCGTCACGAACATGGCGGAGTGATCGAGCAGCGTGGAGATTTCGATGCCCGTCAGTGCCTCCTGTCCCAGCGCCGAAACCGCAGCTTGCTGATGAGCGCGATTCAGGAGAGCGATCTGGAACCGGCTTGCAGGAGTGGAAGGCGCCGCCGCGGACGCATGAAGCGCCTCGGCGGGCGCTCGATTTCGTTTACGCCACGGCCACATCACGTTTTTTCCTTTCAGCGGCTGTATTCGCCTGGGACTGAAGCCTCATAACCACGAATTCTCGAAATACTTCCCTGCCATCTCAAGGCTTCCGCCCCCGTCTGCTGAATGTTTAATTCGCCGCCATGTTTGATCTGCTCAACACCGACCCGCACTCCAAGGCGCGACTGGGAAGACTCCGCACCTCCCGCGGCGTGATCG
>DATHEW010000511.1:0-5137 GCA_035318425.1 Candidatus Acidiferrum sp.
CTTCGGCCGTCTTCTTCGCCGCTTCGCGCCGGGTCGCGTCCACATCGCACACGGCAACGACCTGTGTTTCCTTCTTTCCAAGAAAGCCGCCCATCAATCCGCGCATCTGCGTGCCCATGCCAATGCAGCCGATGGTGAGGCGATCGTTGGGCTTCACCTCCGCCGCCCAGACATGCGAAGGGAGGATGAATGGCGCCGTTGCGGCAGCAGTGGCGGTGGCGGTGGTCCGTAGAAAATCGCGGCGAGTAAAACGAGTTGGTTTGCGCATAGTTTCCTTCTCAGACGTTTCCGCGAGGACGGAATTGCAAAATATTTTCAGGAAGCGAACGGCGAAGACCGCCTGCCCTCCGTATCGTAATCGTACTCCCATTCTTACTCCTCGAAGGATTACGATTAAGATTAGGATCAGGATCAAGAGGCTAGGCTCGGCCCCGCGCAGGTCACCCCGGCACCACCGTCAGAGGACCATCGAAAATCGTCAGACTCACCACCTCTGTCCGCGCGACGTGCGGGCCGTGCGGTTGGCCTTTGGGCGCGAAAAAGTAAGCGCCCTCGCGATAGACCACGCCGGATTCCTCCCACGCGCCCGAGAGCACGTAAACCGATTCGTTCGCCTGCGGATGAATGTGCGCGGGAACCGTGACGCCCGCCTTGAACTTGCGCAGCACTGTCACGCCGCCTGTTTGCTCGTTCTTGTGCAACACCAGAAGTTCAACACCTTCGTACGGCCCAGCCTGCCATTGCTTGTCACTCGTTAACGCCGTGTAAGGAAACATGGCGGCATCAAACGCGATCCGACGCCAGACGGCGAATCAAAACCGCCGCCCGAGCGCCCGCGTTGACAAGAACAAGTTCGCCGGTAAAGTGCGCGTCGCTTCGGGCGGGTGTAGCTCAATGGTAGAGCTCCAGTCTTCCAAACTGGCCACGAGGGTTCGATTCCCTTCACCCGCTCCAACATCACAAGTTCCTCCGACGAGAAGTTCACGATCCTCCCCGCCACTCACGAGTACGACCGCAAATTCCATTCATCCACGAGGTCGCGCGGGATCTCACCGAGAAACCGCGATGGCATTTGCATCGCCTCACCTCCGTAGCTGTGCATCGCGCGGATCAGCGGATGGCTGAGATACAACTCATCCTTCGCTCTCGTGATCGCTACGTAAAACAAGCGCCGCTCTTCCTCGATCGCTTCCTCGTCCTCGACCGAGCGCGACGACGGAAACATCCCATCGCAAAGCATGATCACGAACACCACGTCGAACTCCAATCCCTTCGCCTGATGAATCGTGGAGAGACGCAGTTGCTCATCGTCCTTCGTGACCGGCTTGTCCTCCTCCGCTTCGATGTTCGTGAGCAACGAGAGCTGCGTGAGAAAATCATCCGTGGCCTTGAACTGCATCGCGAAGCTAGCGAGCTGTTCGATGTCTTCGAGGCGATTGCGATAATTGGCGAACGTCTCCTTCAAGTAATCTTCATACCCCGCCTCGATCACCGTCCGAATCATCTGCGAAGGACTGGATCGCACGGGTTCAACTTCCAGTTGCGAAACGGTGATAGCGAACTGTGTCCACGCGGCTGCCGCTTTCTTCGGCACGGCCTCGACAGCTTTTTGAAGAGCAGCGGCGATCGAACTTCGTGGTACTGAGTTCCCCTCACCCCCGAGGAGAGGAGGAACCGTATCCAGCGCTGGAGAAGTAGCACTCGCTTCGGCAGTCAGAGAGGCGGCATTGCTGTCTCCCTCTCCCTGAGGGAGAGGGCCGGGGTGAGGAGGAAGTGCGCGTGATTCGTTCAACACACTCAAAAACTTCGTCCACAACTTGTCCGCGCCCTTCCCTCCAATGCCCGGCATCATCTGCGCAATGCGCTTGAACGACAGCTCATCCGTTGGGTTCACCACCAGTTTCAGATGCGCCGCCACGTCCTTTATGTGCGCCTGCTCGAAGAAGCGAATCCCGCTCGTGATGCTGAAGGGAATGTTCCTGCGCGTGAGTTCCAGTTGCAGTTCGAGCGCATGAAAGTGCGAACGATACAGCACCGCCATGTTGCTCATGTCGCGCCCTTCCTCGCGCAATTCCAACACACGCTGCGCCACGAAAGCCGATTGCTCATTCGCGTCCGTACACGTGACGAGCACAGGTTTCGCTCCCGGCTTCTTCGCCGCCGTCAGTTCCTTCGCAAACTGATTCGTGTTCGCTGAAATCGCTGCGTTCGCCACCGCTAAAATCTCCGGCGTGCTGCGATAATTCGTCTCGATCTTGTAAACCTTCGCTCCCGGATAACGCTTCGGGAAATCGAGGATGTTGCGGAAGTTCGCGCCGCGCCACGAGTAGATGCTCTGCGAATCATCGCCCACCGCCATCACGTTCTTGTTCCGTGCGGCGAGTGAATCAATCAGGTCCGCCTGGAGCTTGTTCGTGTCCTGATACTCGTCCACCAGGACGAATTGGAACTTGCGCTGAAACCGCTCGCGCGTCTCCTCGTGTTCCGTCATCAGCTTCAGCCAGAGCGCGAGCAGATCGTCGAAATCCATCACGTTCGCCGCCTTCTTACGGGCAGTGTAACGCTTCGCCACATCCTCAATCTGCGACGTGAGCTGGATGAAATAATCGTACTCCTGCGCCACGACTTCCGAAACCGAGCGATGCGTGTTCACTGCCATCGACGCGATATCCGCCACCACCTCGGCCTTCGGGAAACGCGTCGCCTTCACGTCGATGTTCGCCTCGCCGATGCACGCCTTCAGCAAATCCGTGGCGTCCTCGCGATCGAGGATGGTGAAATCATTTCGATAACCGATCGCCTCCGCATTGCGGCGTAACACTCGCGCGCCGATCGAATGAAATGTGCCGCCCCACAAATCCGACAACTCGTTCCCGAGCAAATCCGCCACACGCCGCATCATCTCGCGCGCGGCTTTGTTCGTGAACGTGAGCAGGAGAATGCGGTCCGCCGGGATCCCCTGCTCCAGCAAATACGCCACGCGATACGTGAGCGTGCGCGTCTTCCCCGAGCCTGCGCCGGCGATGACCAGCGACGGCCCGGGCAACGCCGTGACCGCCGCGTGTTGCTGCGGATTCAGTTCCTTCGCGTAGTCGATGTGAAACTCGACCGGCGCGCGGAACGGCTGCAGCACATACTCCCGAGACATGTGGGCAAATGTTCAATGCTGAATCTCCAATCTTCAATGTTCAATCGTTCGGGGATTGAAGATTGAACATTGAGAATTTTGGATGCGCGCGACGGTGAACGGAGGGCGTTATGGAAGAAACCATTTCAAGGCGGCTCGCTACAGCTTCTCACTGTAGATGAACAGGCGACTGTCATTGGTCGCGCGGAACACGCCGAACGGCATGAACTGATTGGTCGATTTCCAAAACTCGTACGAGTTTGGATCGCCGGGTGCGAACCAACGTGGCCGATCGACTGCGATCCTAGGAAGAGTTCGATCAGCGTTGGTCACACGCACAACCTCGGGAAGCGCATTCGTTATCGCGTCAAAGAAGCCGGATCCCTCGGAAAGTTTGAGTTCAAAGAAGTAGGCATGCTCATCCGTGAAGTGCGGCGATTGCCAATAGATGCTGTGGATCACCTGAACGTCCCTCGGCGGTTTGGATCGGAATGCCCGCTCGAAGTTGTGTTTGTCATCAACGTACGTTCCGCCGCAACCCGGAAGGAGTGCAGCGGAAGTGACCACCAAGAGCCACGCCGTAGCCACTGAAAGCGGAAATCCCGAACCGCAGCGCCGTGGCGTATTCATGCTCGCCGAGACAATCATTTCCCTTCGCTCCGCGCAAACAAATGGCTCGGGGAGCACGCGCGCCCTGCAGAACATGCCGTTAGCCGCGGCTGATGCTGGCGACGAGTTCCGTGGCGAGGATATGAAACTTCTGGTCGGGCGTGACGACGATGAGTGTCTTGCCACCTTCTGCCACGAGCAGCGAATCGTGATGCGGCACTTGAAGGCCTTGGCCATCCGCCGTGCGTATCGTGAACGGCTTGAACGGCGCGGTGTCGCGAGCTTCCTTGATCGCGTCGATTGTTCTGTCGCCACTCACTCCTTCAACCCCGCCTTCCGCAGCTTCGGTGCAATCACTCGCTGGCAATACGGTTGCCGCTTGTTCAGTCGGTAGTAGTCCTGGTGATAATTCTCCGCGACGTAAAACTCCGTGGCCCTGGTGATCTCGGTCACGATTGGCAGCGCAAACTCCTTTCCCGCCTCAGTCTTGGATTTCTCTGCCACCACCTTCTGCGCACCGGTCTCGTAAAAGATTGCGGAACGATACTGCGTGCCCACGTCGGCGCCCTGGCGGTTGAGCGTGGTGGGATCGTGGGTCTTCCAGAATATGGTGAGGATTTTCTCCAGCGTCGTCTTCTGCGGATCGTAAACAATCTTCGTGACCTCGGCATGGCCGGTCGTCCCGGTGCAGATCTGCTCGTAAGTCGGCTTCTTCACCGTGCCGCCCATGTAACCGGATGTGACCGACAGGACTCCGGGGATTTGTTCGAACACTGCTTCCGTGCACCAGAAACAACCAGCGCCGAGCGTGATGATTTCAGTCACCGCGGGCCGAGGCGTGGTCACGGCATTGGTCTGCCCAGCCCAGAGTGGCAACACGCCCGCGAGCACCAGCAATAAGATCCATTTCATAGCAGGGAATTCGTCGTTCCGTTCACCGACACCTTTCGCATCTTTTGAGATTCACAAAATGGTGGCGACGGCTCGCAGCGTAAGCTCTTCGCCACCATCGTCAACCGGAGTGCCAGGGCATGTTCATGCACCGAGAAACTCACTCCCGCTCGCCGCGTCCTACCTTGCGTCGGGATCAGAAACAAACGGCACATCGTTCGTCACAAATGTTTTCCGCCCAGTGTGCAGGGTCACGTCTCCACCGCGGGTGATCAGGTAGAGAAGCTCGACGGCGCCTTCCTTCACACGAGCAATACCTGTGGCGGTTTCCTGGATTTCGACCACGAATTTGCGCAGAACGTTCGTGGGCGTCACGGGCACTGACCAGTCGTTGAGGATGCGCAGTGGACCTTTCGTCTCACTCACGGGTTCCCAATCTTTCCCGTTTGGCCCGAGCAATGCCGCGGAGCGGATCGCGATGTTCCCCGGATGGTTCTCAAAACGGAAGTG
>DATHEW010000512.1:0-7115 GCA_035318425.1 Candidatus Acidiferrum sp.
CGGCATTTACGCGGGTGTGGTTGGAGAGAACGATACGACCAACTCCTTTGTGCAAGTGACCTTCCGACGAAGTGGCGGATCGGTGATCTTCGTTGGGTTGACCACGTTGGTCATTCCCAGCCCGAAGCACACGGCTGAATGGCTTGCATTCGCGACGAACGGTTACACCAAGTCATTCACGAACTTCAACCTGATCACCACTGTCGCTTACAACCACGTTTTTGAAACTTGGGGTTCTCCTTACGCTGGAGCGTTCACGATCACCCACAACGCGCAACTCAGCACGACGAACTTTGTTTACCAATTCGAATTGTTTGGTCTCGCATCTGATGCTACCCCGATGGTTTACGATGCTTTTGACTACTGGTATCCGTCCCGGCTCTACACCGTGGAATTTGAATCTCGGCCTGCAACGCGCAGCCCTTTTGTGGACGCCCCTCAATTTGACCGTGAACCGCTTCCGCCCGGCTACCAAGGACTGGCCTTGGCAGAACTTCTCACCAATTTGCCTCCGGCCGTGAGCAGTGTCTCATTGCCGAATTCTGCTACCACCTACACGAATCTCGATCAAAGCCCCGAACTGCGCAGGCATCCAATTCTGGACCAGTTGGTCAGCGACATGCAAAACGACCCCATCGCACTCGCGCGATACGTACATAACGAGGTCAAGTTGACGGATGCTATTGATCTGAATGAAACCGGCAACTTTTCGGAGATTTCAGTCAATCTCGGTGGTGTTAGCCGGGGCGCACTCGGAACATTCCTGGAAGGACAGGGTTCGCCGACCGAGCAATGTGCTCTGCTCGTTTACCTGTTGCGACAAGCGCGCGTGCCAGCCGTTTTCTGCTACCCGCCGCGCAACGGATTGAAACTGATCGACAGTCAGTTGAGCCGTCTTTTGCACCTGCAATTGAGCGGCGCGGTCGATGACGGAGGAAACCTTTGGACGACCAACAGCCTGATTGCCGCGAATTATCCGTGGGTGGCGGCGTACATCGGAACCAATTGGGTTCATCTCTTTCCCTGGCTCAAGGATACCGAGATTGTGGAAGGTTTACCCCTTTACGATTACATGCCAGCAGGATTCGAGAACGGGTTCAAATGGCTGCGCGAATTCGCTTTGGGCAATACGAACATCTTGAACCTCGCCACGGATGATGACACGCCGCTCGCACTCTTTCCAAAGTTCATCTCGAATGCACTCAGCAACTCGGCTCCCGGAATTTCCATCGACGACATCGGTGTGCGATGGGTAGATCGGCCTAAAGCCTACGCACGATGGCAGGACTTTCCTCGTCCCTTCGTCGTGCCTTTGACAAATGTTGCGCTTGATACGCTCACATCCTCGGCAATCACGAATGTGTTTCCGGGACTCACCAACATCTTCGACACCGTTAGTGTCGAAGTCACGAGCGTCGCCAATCCAACACGAAAGGTAACCAGCGGTGAACTGCGTCTGGCCGATATTCACAATCGGCGCTTTATCGTGCGGCATGAGAAGACCGCCGCAAACGCGCATCGCCTTATTCTCAATCTTGCGGCTTTTCGTCCAAACGCGACAGGGTCAACGAACTTCGCCGTTGGAGATTGGCTCGTGAACACCCAGCAGATCAGCACGAACCTGGTAGGAACAGATGATGAGCTGGCGATGAAGCTCGTTTACAAGCGACATCGCTCACTGCCGCAAAGTATCGCAACGAACCCGCCTTCGTTTTGGACTTCGTATCCAGGACTGACGGCCACCTACGTCGTCGACAACCAACTGGTCATTCGAAAAGGCGACTTGGCGGCCATTTGCTTTAGCGCCGGGTGTGTTTCGCGCGCGATGCTGAATGTTCACGCACAGGAACTTTGGAACATGGAACGCGAACTGGCCTTGAACACGAACGCGCCCGTGGACGTGAACCTGTTTCAAGGAGGCACCGCCTATCTCATGGGAATGGCGTACTACGAAAACATCAGCCGTTTCGATGCGATGAATCAGCAATTGCACAAGACCCCCGTAATATCGCGATACGCTCACGGGCTGTCCCGGTTGATCGCCAAGCGCAATGCGATGGACAATCTGCCCAACAGCGGTGACGTGATACTCGTCCAACCCGCGGTGGACATGCCGTTTTCGGAAACGGTGCTGGTCGGTAATCGTACGTTGCACCCGGATTCCGGTGATGAACGTTTTCTGGCGGCGATGAGCTACATGGCATTGAGCATGGCTCACGGTTCTTCGGAGGAGCACCAGATTATCAACCGCTTCTTTCGACAAGGAGACGCCATTTCCACAATCAAACTATTGCAACAGACGAAGATTAAAAATTACAGCCCCGGCGTTTTCACCATCAATGCGCAGAATTATACCGCTCAGGGTAACACAACAGTTCGCGGTACACTCCTTCGGAATCACGACACAGAAATGTGGAAGGCGATCACCAACTTTGTGCGGCAGGCTGGTGTTTCCAACTATACGCTGGCCTATGTCACGCCGGGGGCCATCACCAACAACACGGGATCGTACGAGGGAATGGGCGCACTACTCTGGTCTCCGAATATTGGCAGGGCTGCGCTCATCAGCCCGAACATGAGCGGCGGCAGCGGAGAGCGGGAGCCCGACGAAACTTTCACTTCTGTTAATGCCGTAAACTACTCGCTTCAAACGTATCCGAACGGCGATTACGCCATCAGCACAACGCCCGTTTCCACCGGCAATCGCACCCTCGCACCGCCGACCGTGGCGTTTTACGACCAAACCACGGTCATCAACAATGCCGGTTCTGATTACTACTACGTCTCGCCGGAACAATCGCTGATATCGCGACAGATGGCAGACGCCGGATTGGTAAACCTAAGCGGTGGCACGGCGAGTCAGTCGTTCGGACAGGCGTCACAGGCGGAGGATGAACGAGGGTTTTGGGGCTGGGTGCAAAACACAGCTCAACAAGTCGGAGGAACTGTGGCTGATCCTGTAGGCGTCGTGAGCGGCGAATTTTGCCATGATGAAATAGACCTGAATCTGCCGGGTCCAATGCCGCTGCAACTGCGCCGCAACTACAGCAGCCTCAACCTGTCAGAGAACCAGTTCGGACACGGCTGGAAGATAAACTACGCGCCGTTTCTTTCGCTCAGCACTGACACTAACCTCATTTACTCAGCGGAAATGGACGGAGCAGTTCTCGCTTATGAAAAACAAAGCGGCACTAACCTGTGGCTAGTCGCGCCCGTTCGCAATCCACTGCTCGACAATTACAGCAAATCTGGAATCGGGTCAGCGGCAAACCGCCTGCGCCAGCGCATCACGAGAACAAGTGGCGGCGGCAAGGACACTTACACGCTGCATGGTTCGGACGGCAGCACCCGCATTTATCAGACGGCACCTTTCGCCGGCTTCTCTGCCTTGAAGCCGTATCTGCTCACGTGGCAGGACAATCGCAGCAACTTCCACAGTTTTGAATACGGAACAAACTCCGCGCAACCGGGTTTTGCACAGGTCCGGCGCATTCTGAGCAGCAGTGGGAATTTGCTTGGACTGCATTACGACATCTACGGGCACATCATCGAAGCCTACACGCAGGATGGACGCCGTGTGATTTACGATTACGACCAGTTTGGCGACCTCGTCGCTGTGACGCGCCAGGACGCGACGGCGATTCAGTTTGAGTACGAGCGCAAAACCCAATCGGTCACTAATGGTTCAACGGTCACTCAAGAACCTTATTCCACGCACTTGCTGATCAAGGAATTCAAACCGGATGGGCGGCTGCTCGTGAATCAGTACGATGCCCAGCGGCGCGTGACAAACCAGCTTGCCACTGTCGGACCTGATCTACGCCTCCTGCGCAACGCCACCTTCGCTTACACGAACAATTTCAATCTCACGAATTCGTCCACGACTGGCATCACGGGATCGACGACGGTTTATGACATCTTCAACAATCCGACGACGTATCGTTACTCTGGTGGGTTGATCACGAACATCGTTGATCCGGTGAGTGTCAGCGCTTCCCAAATCTGGTGGCAAACGAACGAAATCGGGCAGGTCGGATACTATCCGCGCAGTCTCAAACGCTCAATCGATCGACGCGGGCTAGTGACGGACTTTTTCTACGACAGCAATGGAAACGTGGTAAGCAACATCGTTTCCGGCGATCTCACGGGCTACGGAACGAACTCGCAGGCACTCTCCACGGCTACCTACGACACCAACAACCTGCCACTGATTGTCATCGACCCGACAGGAAATAAGATCCAACGAATTTATCACAATGCCTTCCCATGGCTCCCCGAACAAATCATCCGACTGAGTGGCGCCACTACGGTTAGCACGACATTGCTCGTTTATTACAATGTCACGAACACAGTCACCAACGGCAATCTCATCACGACGAACACTGCACAGGGTTTGTTGCAACGGGAGACGCGGGCTTACGCAAGTGCTGAAGGAGCCACAAACACTTGGACACACGACGGGCGCGGATTCCCGCTCTCACACACACGCTCCACAGGAACGACTGATCCTGATGTCACCGTCTTCTTCACCCACAATGGGCGTGGGGAATTGATCGAGCGGCGTGATGCTGCCAACCGCGTGCAGCGTTTCACTTTCGACGGACTTGGCCGTCCCCAATCACGCGAGGTGTTCGATGAGAACGGGAATCGGGTCGCGTGGGATTTAACCTACTACAACGAGAACGGTGAAGTCACTTGGACGGATGGCCCGCGTTACAATCCCGAGGACTACGTCTGGCGTGATTACGACGGGGCCGGCAGGCCCACCCAAGAGATACGCTGGAAGTCTGAAAGTTTGTTGGATGGGACGGGCGTTCAAGCCGCGTCGGACGACGAACTTTACGCGACTACCTTTCAGGAATGGGACGGATTCGGAAATCTCAAACGCGTCGTTAACGCGCGCGGATACGTCACCACGAACCGTTACGACGCCATCGGACGGCTCATTGAGTCGCGGCAGCTTTCCAGCAGCGGGAGCATTCTGGCAGCCAATGGCTTTGCATACGAGCCCGGTAATCAGATTCGGTTTCAAACTAACGCGTTGGGCGGTGTTACGGAAACTCGTTACACGGCGACCGGTCAGCCCAACTTCCGCAGTCAACCCGACGGCTCAACAAACGCATGGCGGTATTATCTCGATGGACGGTTGGAGAGCGAAGTGCAGCGCAACGGCGCTTATTGGAAAACAGGTTACGATGACGCAAATCGTCGAACCACGCGCACCTTCTTTTCTGCGTCCGGCGTTCCGCTTGCGACAAATGTCTCGGAGTTTGATCGCCGAGGAAATCTTGTTCGCCATACTGATGCGGAGGGCTTCACTTCAACAAACCTCTTCGACGGCCTAGATCGTTTGAAACTTGCGGCTGGTCCCGCCATTGTTTCGATCACCCCGACAAACGTTCCAGGCCCTGGTGGGCCGCAGACAAACATCGTTCAACAAGTTGTTACGAACTTCTACGATGCTGCGGGCAGAGCCTCGACCAATATCAATGCTCTCGGCGAAAAGACGATCACTCTGTTTGACGCTCTTGGCCGTGTATTTCGTTCTGAAGTGCGCGACGGAGCGAACGCTCTTGTCCGCGAGACGAGCACTGCTTACCGCACAGACCATCACGGCCTGACCATCACAAACGGCTCCGGCAGCACAGCCATTGTCGCAACGGGCTTCACTGATAACCAAGGCCGGCCAGTGCTTGACGTGGGGTTCCCTGGCGGCGGCGTGCGTGAGTATACGCGGACGCAGTATGATGCGATGGGCAATCGCTTCGATATTTCCCGCCGTGTTGCGACCAACACCAGCCTCTCGGTTGAACTCTCGTATTATTACGCCGAGTTCGACGAACTGAATCGGCCGTTCGCAGAAACACGACAGGACGGCGCCACGCTTTTCAGTTACGACGCGATGGGGAATATCACGAATCGGGTCATGCCTAGCGTGCTCATTTGGCGTGGCCGCTACAACAACGCGGGTCAAATTCTCGAGGAATACAATGTCGGCACAGGCAACGCTGCCACACGCACAAATACTTACGCCTACTTCTCGTCCAGTTCACCGTTCGCCGGGTTGTTGCAAGCGCGTGCCGAGGGCCGCGGCGTGATCTGCACTTACGGCTACGACGATTGGCTGCGGCAAACCACAAACACACATTCGGGCGCTTTGGCCGAGCAGAACGTGAAGACGGTTTCCAGCTATAACGTGCGTGGCTTGCTCACGAATGCGGTCGAAACGTTTGCGTCCGGCTCCAATCCCACCACTGTTGTGCGGCGCGGATACGACGCGTACGGACTTCTCTCAAGCGAAACTATTTCAATAGGCGGCACTTCGTTCGGGGGCGCCAGTGCCACGTGGAATTCAACCGGACGCCGCAATGCGCTTGGTTTGGGAACTTTCGGCTTCAGTTATCAATGGCGTGCTGATGGAACACTTTCCGGCGTTGCTGGACCCACTGGCGGCGGCACCTACGCCTACGACACCGCCGGATTCTTAACAAACCGCACTGTGGGTTCACGTATCAGCGGCATCACTTCCCGCGACGGCATGGGCCGCACGCTCACTGCGGACACAAAGATCGGCGGTGTTTCGAAACTTGCAGAGGCAGTGGCGTGGTCGGGCGACGGATTGGTGACCGCGCACACGCTCGCCCGGCCCGATTTTACAAATTCGCAGAGTTACTTCTACCAGACGTTCAGCCGCAGACTCACCGAAGAACGCCTGAACATCAACGGCAGCGCCCGCTGGACGAATAAGTTCACCTACGACGGCGGTTCAATCGGCGGCGCTGGCGTGCTCACGCGCAACACCGAATCCGCGACGACCGCTGGCATCTGGTCCGGCGCTCGTGACGCTTTTCAGCGCGTAAGCAGCGAGACAAATGCGCTCGTGCGCCGACCCGCTTACGGGCGCATCAACGGTCTTGCTACGGTTTCGCTCCAGCTCGATGGCAAGGTAATGCCTGTCACGCTCATCGGCACACAGGCTATGCAATGGCGCGCTACGCTCGAAATGGCGCCAGGTACGCATCAATTGCAGGCGTTCGCCAAACATCCGAGTGGGCTGTTTACGACCAACGCCGTGGCGTGGTTTACCAATAATGCTGCCAACGAAATCGTATCCG
>DATHEW010000513.1:0-8856 GCA_035318425.1 Candidatus Acidiferrum sp.
TGGAAAGGCGTGGCTATCCCGCCTTACGGAATGGGCTTCGACGTCGGCTACAGCGATGTGCTGCGAGACAACTTGCGCGAAGCCATCGCGCAAACCACGGGCGGGCGGGACGCGCGCGTGGATCTGGATAAGGTCCGCGACGCGCTTCACATGACTTACAAAGATCCCGGGCGTTGGACCGTCTTTCAATGCATCGAGAATCACGACTTGCTCGACGACAATCACACCGGTCGCGATCGCCAGCCGCGCATTGCAGCACTCGCCGACCCGACCAACTCGCGTTCGTGGCACGCGCGCAGCCGCTCCAAAGTGGCGACCGGCCTGGTGCTCACGGCTCCGGGCGTGCCGATGATTTTCATGGGCCAGGAGTTTCTCGAAGACAAATACTGGACTGATTATCCGAAACGGCCGGAGCTGCTGATTTGGTGGGAAGGACTGGAAGGCAAAGATAAAGCCATGTCAGACCAGCACCGCTTCACGCGAGACCTGATGTGGCTGCGCCGCAAGCATCCCGCGTTGCGCGGTGACGGCCTCAACGTCTTTCACGTACATAACGACAATCGCGTCATCGCATTTCACCGCTGGGTGCCCGGCGCCGGACGTGACCTCATCGTAGTCGCGAGCCTGAACGAGAACACGTTCTACAATCAATCGTATCGCATCGGTTTTCCCGGTGGCGGTTACTGGCACGAAGTTTTCAACAGTGACATCCACGACGACTGGTTCAATCCCAACTCCCAAGGTAACCCCGGCGGCATCACCGCCGACGGCCCTTGGTGGGATGGCTTGCCCACTTCCGCCGAAATCACTCTGCCCGCGAACAGTCTGCTCGTCTTCGCGCGCGATCATGGGGACTTTTGATGTGCAAGGAACGAGGTTCCCTCTTTGTCGTTCAGCATTAGCACGCACATCTGCTCGGGCGCGAGCCAGAGCGGGAAGTCGCCGGCGTAATGTTCGATGAGGAAGCCGATGAAGTGATCGATCGTGCCGAGCGGCGCGCGATGAATGCACAGCGGTGTCTCGATTGTATTATCCGGCAATGGGCGAAATCCACACGGGTCACAGCAGGTCACGCAGGGTCAAAGAAACTTCTCGCTCGGGTCGGTCCTTCGCTTGAAGGCGGAGGCGGACGCGCGTGCCGGCATCGGCCCGAAACGCGTCTTTGATCCTGGCGAATTTCAGCGACTCAACAGACACGCCGTTGAGTTCCAGCAGACGGTCCCCAACGCAGATGCCCGCTTCAGAGGCTGGCGAATGCGGAACGGTGTCCCACACGATGTAGTTCGTTCCTTCCGGTTTGAAGACGAGTCCCGACCGCATGGATGCGGGCACCGGGGGCTCGATCTCATAACGCGAGTTCGGCTCGATCCACAGTCGCCCTTCAGCCACATCGAAGGTGAGATTGAATCTCCGCAGAAACAGGGTGCCTACAAACCCCGCGATAGTGCGAGGCGCGATGTTGGTCTTCGTTTCAAATTCAGCAAACACATTGGTGACGGTGTAATCACCTAACTTCAGAGTTCGCAGGCGCACGATTTCGCCACGGGTTTCTCCCAGAAAACCCTGGCCCGTGATGATCTTCAGCCGCTTCGGATTTCGCTCGCGCAAGTTGTGTTTCTCCACGAACCACGAATTCAGGATAAGCGACTGGCCTGCTCCTGTATCAACGATAAGCTTTGCGGGGATGCCATCCACCTCGGCGACGACGGTCAATAGCCGGCGTTTGCTTTCCAAGGGAATGCTCACCCCACCTCCCGTGAGCTTGCTGCTGGTGCGAGACGTGAAGGAAAGCAGCTTGCGATCGTAATCCAGACGAAAGATGAACTCTTCGAGAAATGAAACACCGAGGACGCCGTCAGCACCGAACAGGGCGGGAATGGGCATGATGAATGCCGGCACCTTTTCCGCAGTGGCTGGCCCGATCACAATAGAATCAGCAACCGTGGCGTGCCCGAGCGTTCGATCATCCACAAAACCGGCGATGCGCGTCTTCATGTTCTTTTGAATCCCGGCAGTGGCAGCGGCCTCTGGTGTAATGAGGACATGACTCGCGCCGGTGTCGAGCAGGAGGCGGAGTTCGCGGTCATTCACTCGGGCTCGCACGTACAGGTGGTCGCCCTCCGTCTCCAACGGCACGGGATTGGTGGAGAAAACCTGAGCGTTGGTAGCGTGACCAGCACTCTGGTCACAATTGTTGGCAACTGAAAACGCAGCCACTGACGAACACCCACAGGACTGAGATGGCGAATGCGGCCGCCAATCTCAGTCCCATCAGGCGCGCGTGATTCAAGCCCTGCGCTCCTTGATCGCCGCTAAAATATCCACCACCACTTCCCCCTTCGGCTTCGCCCCCTGCGGGCCTTTACTGTGCAAACGCACGCTCACGTTGCCGGCGTCCACGTCGCGGCCGCCGATGACGAGCATGGTGTGGACGCGGGCGCGTTCGGCTTCGCCGATCTTGGCTTTGATCGGGTCGGGGCCGAGGTCGCTCTCGACGCGCACTTGTTCGGCGCGGAGTTGCTGGATGATTTCCTTGGCGTAAGTCACGAGGCGCTCTTCGTCGTTCAATGTCAGCACGCGGACCTGTTCGGGCGCAAGCCAGAGCGGGAAGTTGCCGGCGTAATGTTCGATCAGGAAGCCGATGAAGCGCTCGTGCGTGCCGAGCGGAGCGCGATGAATGCACAGCGGCGTCTTCATCGTGTTGTCGCGGTCCTTGTATTGCAGGCCGAACTTCGCGGGCACGGCAAAGTCCACCTGGTTGGTCGCAATGGTGAATTCGCGGCCGATGGCGCTCCAGACCTGCACGTCAATCTTGGGCCCGTAGAACGCCGCTTCGTTCGGCACCTCGACGTAATTGATGCCGCTGCTCTTGAGGACGTCGCGCACCATGTCCTCGGTCTTCTTCCAGAGTTCGGGTTCGTTCACGTATTTCTTGCCGAGACCTTCCGGTGAGGAAGTGCTGAAGCGCATCTGATATTTCTCGAGACCGAAGATCTTGAAATACTTCAGATACATCTCATTCACGGCGTGGAACTCATCGGCGAACTGCGCTTCGGTGCAATAGATGTGCGCGTCGTTCATGTTGAGCGAGCGCACGCGCATGAGGCCGAAGAGTTCGCCCGACTGCTCGTAGCGGTAGCAGGTGCCGTATTCGGCCAGGCGCAACGGCAGGTCGCGATAGCTGCGCGGCACCGCACCAAAGATCTTGTGGTGGTGCGGGCAGTTCATGGCTTTGAGGTAGTACTTCTGAACCGGAGCAAACGCTTTTAGCTTTTCGCCAAGAGACGCGTGCTTGCTCACGACCTTCGAAGTGGCCTCGTCGAGCTTACCTGCTTTGTTGAGACTAAGGAGCGTATCGTAACAATAGTCCTGATACTCGGGACTTCCGGGCGGCGCTTGCGGAGGAGGAGCAAGCGGGTTGGAACCCTTGAACATTTGTTCTTCTGCCTCGTGCAGTTCAGTTACGAGAGCCCATTGCTCATCTTCCAAATCGCTCCGCTTCTTGAACTGCTCCGGATTACCACGCAATTCATCCAATTCCATCGGCGGGAACATGCTCTCCGCGTAATACGGCAGGTGCCCGCTCATCTTGTACATCGACTCCTTCGCCAGATGCGGCGTCTTCACGCGCACGTAGCCGGCGGCGAATTCCGTTTCCTTCGCCAGCTTCTCCAGCTCTTCGAGAATCACCGTGCCCTTCGGCATCCACATCGGCAGTCCGGGGCCCACGTCGTCGTCGAAGCAGAACAACTCCATCTCCTTGCCGATCTTGCGATGGTCGCGCTTCTTCGCCTCTTCGAGCATCGTGAAGTAAGCCTCCATCTCGGTCTTGTTCTTAAACGCCGTACCGTAGATGCGCTGGAGCTGCGGGTTCTTCTCGTCGCCTTTGTAATAGGCGCTGGCCACGTGCGTGAGCTTGAAGGCGCCGATGTTGCCCGTGCGCATCACGTGCGGCCCGGCGCAGAGATCGATGAAGTCGCCGTTGCGGAAATACGAAATCGGCTCGCCCTCCGGAATGTTCTGCACGATGTCCAACTTGAATTTCGATGGCGTGCCGCGTTCGCCGAGCGCGGCGAGCTTGCCCGACTGCGCATCCGCCAGCGCCTGTTCGCGCGACACGACTTCCTTTTGGAACGGGTTGTTCGCCTTGACCTCCTTCTTCATCTCCTCCTCGATGCGCGCGAAATCCTCCGGCGCGATGCGATGGGGCAAATCGACGTCGTAATAAAATCCATTCTCGACCGGCGGCCCCGCCGCGAACTGCGCCTCCGGCCACAGGCGAAGAATGGCCGTGGCCAGCACATGCGCGGCGGAATGCCGGATGCGCTCCAACTCGGTCATCTTCGCGCGCTCGTCGAGTGACTTGCGCTCGGGGTTCGGCTGAGTTTGCTGAATCGGTTGCTGCTCATTTTCGTCGGGCATAAATTCGTTAGACAGGATTAACAGGATTGGAGGATGTCCTCTCTTGAATCCTGTAAATCCTGTTAATTCTGTCTCTCATCATTCCGGGAAACAAAAACGCCTCGGACCGTTCAGTGCGAGGCGTGGCGTTCATCCATCCGGCGGATGAACGCTACATCGTTGTCGTGGTGATCGAGTAATTCGGGATCACGGATCGAACGGTAGAAGCGCGCGGTCTTTATTGGCAACAGAATTTCGGGCGCGGTCGAGGTCAGCTTCCCAATGAGGGCTGGCTTTTCGCGGACGGCTTTGTCGAGACTCGTTCATGCGAATTCTCATCGTGGAAGATGAGGCGCGGCTCGCGGATTCGGTCGCCCGCGGCCTGCGCGAAGAGGGCTTCATCGTCGAAACGTCCGGTGACGGCGAGGACGGGCTGCATCGTCTGCGCACGGAACCGTTCGACCTCACCATCCTCGATGTCATGCTCCCCAAGCGTGACGGATGGGCAGTGCTTGATACGTTGCGCGCGGAACGGCGGTCGATCCGTGTGCTGATGCTCACGGCGCGGCAATCGGTCGAGGATCGCGTGCGCGGGCTGGAGGCAGGCGCGGATGATTATCTCGTGAAGCCCTTCGCTTTCGCCGAACTCCTGGCGCGCGTGCGCGCCGTGTTGCGGCGCCCGGTCGCCGAAGAATCTTTGCACCTGCGTCACGCGGACCTCGAATTGGATTACCGCGCCCGCACGGTGACCCGCGCCGGTCAACTGGTCGCTCTTTCGGCGAAAGAGTTCGCCGTGCTTGCCTTTCTCCTGCGGCATCCCGGCGAAGTGGTCAGCCGCACGCGGCTGGCGGAGGAAGTGTGGGACGAGAACTTCGATTCCTTCAGCAACGTGATTGATGTCACGCTTTCGCATCTGCGAGCCAAGGTGGATCGGGGGTTCGATGTGCCGCTCATCCATACCATCCGTGGAGCTGGCTACGTGTTGAAAATCGCCGTTGGAAAGGCCGGCGACTGAAAACACGGCCGTCAGGTGGAACTTGTCGCGCTGCGACAAGTCGTGCCACGCAGAGCGGCGCGTTGGAAATCCTATCGCCCTCGCCACATCTCACGCCTTACGAGCCACCCGCTCCGCGCGGACGGAGTGCTCGCAGCGCGACCACTTCTACCAGGCGAATATGAAAACTTTTTCAGACGCAGTTCATCGAGTTTTCACTCGCGCCCCGTGAGGCTGACGGCATGAAAACCCTCCGCCAACGGTTGCTGACCACGCTGCTGGTCTGGCTGGCGCTTGTCCTGGCGGTCTTCGGCGTGGTGGTCTTTCTCCTCGTGCGCCAGTCTCTCCAGGGCGATGTCGATCAGTTCGTTCGCGACAAGGCTTTCCTCCTTGGCGCCCAGGTCAATCCCTTTTATCCGGCGGGGCTGGCAGTGGACGAGAAGCCCTGGCGCTCGGATCGCTACAATGGACGTGGGCAGGTTTTCGATACGAACTGGAACGTCACCTACAAGAGCGCGCGTCTGGATGAGCCCATCGTGCCGACCGAGGAATTGAAACGCCTTGCTTCCCATCCCATCGGCGTGGTGCATCACGATACGGTGGGGCCGGACGGTGCGCGCTACCGCATGGCCACGGTGCGGATCGAGCGCGAGGGCAAACTCGTGTGTTACTCGCAAATCGGCGTCTTGTTCCGCGATCGGGACAAGCCATTGCGCCAATTTATTTTCTGGCTGGCAGGCTGCGGTGCCGTCGCGCTGTTGCTGGCGGGACTGGGACTGGATTATATGATTCGCCAATGGGGCGCTCCGCTGGCGGCGCTGAGCGAAACGGCACGCAAGGTCAATCTCGGCAGTCTCGGGCACCAGCGTCTCTTCGCGCCTCCCGAAGCGCCAGAACTGACACAACTCACCGCGGCCTTCAACGAACTGCTCGACCGCCTCGAAGCCGCGCATGCCAGCCAGCACCGTTTTGTCGCAGATGCCTCGCACGAATTGCGCACGCCGCTCGCAGCGTTGCGGGCGGAGATCGAAGTCGCGTTGCGCCGCGAACGCGCGCCGGTGGATTATCAACGCACGCTCGACTCAAATCGTCACGAACTCGAACGACTATCCAGTCTCGTCGAGAACTTGCTCGCACTCGCGGCATTGGACGCGAGCAAACCGCAGAACGCGAAGTCGCCAGTCGATCTGGCACTCGTCTGCCGCGACGTTGCGGAACAACTTTCGCCTTTGGCTGCCGCACAGAATGTCCGGCTTCAACTTGAGTTGTCCGAGAACGTGATCGTGCCTGGCGACGTGTTCGCGCTCGAACGCGCGGTCCGCAATCTCATTGAGAACGCGGTTCGACACACGCCGGCTGGGGAACAGATTGTCGTTCGCGCAGCACTGGAATCAGGAGAAGCGCGCGTGCAGGTGATTGATGCTGGCATCGGAATCGCCCCCGAACATTTGCCCCGTCTCTTCGAGCGCTTCTATCGCGTGGACACAGCGCGCAACCGCGCGCACGGCGGCGCAGGTCTTGGCCTCTCCATTGTGAAGGCGATCGTGGAAGCCCACGGCGGTAGCGTATCCGTAGAAAGCAAACTCGGCGCAGGCAGCACGTTCACGCTGAGGCTGCCTGGGTAGCGCCTGCTCAACCTTAAAACTTTTTCAGGCGGCGTTCACCTTCGTTTCACGCCTGCTCGTTCACTCTCGGCGCGTGAATGGAGGAACTCGTCACCTGCTGGGCAGAGCGCTGCTTGTCGTGCCGTTGCTGGGAAACAACTACGGCGCAGCGCAAACTTTGAAGCTCAAACGCAAATCTCAACCACGATAAATCATCAATGAAATCTGGATTATGAAAACTCCACTTCTCTGGCTCGTGCTGGCGGTTTCTGCCGCCAGCGGTTTCGCCGCGTCGCTCGGCAGTGCGTTCACTTACCAGGGCCGCCTGACGGACGCCGGATCGCCGGCCAGCGGCGAGTATGATTTTCAATTTCTGCTCCACGACGCGGAGGCCGGCGGCAATCCCGCCAGCGCCACCCGCACGAACGAGAATGTCCTCGTGACGAACGGCGTGTTCACGACCGCGCTCGACTTCGGCACGAATGTTTTCAACGGCGCAGCATTGTGGCTGGAGATCGCGGTGCGCCCGGGGAACAGCTCGGACGCGTTCACACTCATCCATCCACGCCAGCCGATCACCGCCACGCCTTACGCATTGCGCGCACTGAATTTTGTCGGTGCGCTTTCCGACGCGCAGCTTGTTGGCATCTACGGCAACGCGGTGACCATCAGTAACGCGGCCAATAAGTTCGGCGGCAAGTTCAGCGGCAACGGCGGCGAGTTGACCAATCTGAACGCCGCGAGTGTTGTCGGTCCGCTGTCGGCGGCGGCCTTGACCAACGCGTGGCGCATCGGCGGCAACGCCGGCATCAGCGAAGCAAACAATTTCATCGGCACGACCGACAACAAACCACTCGAATTCAGGGTCAACAATTCACGCGCATTGCGATTGCAACCCGACACCTCGCCGGCGAATGCGCCGAACGTGATCGGCGGTTCCCCTGTGAATGTGATCGGGCTCGGAGTGGTGGGCACCACCATCGCAGGTGGAGGATCGGCGGATTACGAAGGGAACGGCCCGGCACCGAACACGGTCGGACTCAGTTACGGAACAGTGGGCGGCGGCGTGGGGAACGACACGGCGGGCGTCGGCGCAACCATTGGCGGCGGCTATAACAACACGAGCATCGGATTCTTCGCCACCGTGGCCGGTGGTGGAGTCAACCGTGCCCACGGTGATTACACTTCTCTGGGCGGTGGATTGTTCAATGAGGCAACCAACACGGCGAGCACAGTCGCAGGCGGCCGGAACAATCGCGCTTTCGGACGCTACAGCAGCGTCGGTGGCGGGACGAATGTTCAAGCCCTGGGTGAATTCAGCACGGTGGGAGGCGGCTACAGGAACGAGAGCAGGGGCGGTTTCTCGACGATTGCAGGGGGCATCAGCAACGTCAGCAGCGGCGTTTTTGCCTCGCTTGGCGGCGGCAATGGAAACGCCGCCACCAACACCGCCAGCACCGTCAGCGGTGGAACGCGAAATCATGCCTACGGCGCATTCAGCACCATTGGGGGCGGGACCAACAATGTGGCTTCTGACATCTACAGCACGGTGGCGGGCGGAACCGATAATCTCAGCAGCGACTTCGGATCTACAGTCGGCGGCGGCTCCGGCAACATCAGCAGCAGTGGCTTTGCGACGGTGGCGGGGGGTGCCGACAACATTGCCAGCCATGTTGGATCAACGGTCGGCGGAGGGACGGCAAACGAGAGTACTGCGCAAGCCTCAGTCGTATCCGGTGGCCAGGCCAACACGGCCTCAGGATCCTTTTCGATGGTCGCCGGGGGTTCGGGGAACGAAGCCAATGGTCGTCATAGCTTTGCCGCCGGCTTCAGGGCCCAAGCCGAACACAACGGCGC
>DATHEW010000514.1:0-3380 GCA_035318425.1 Candidatus Acidiferrum sp.
AAGGGCGGAATCATCATTCCCGATACGGCCAAAGAAAAACCGATGGAAAGCTTGGTTATCGCGCTGGGCACAGGCAAGACAGATGACAACGGGAAGAAGGTTCCTTTCGAAGTGAAGAAGGGTGACCGCGTGCTGGTGGCCAAATATGGCGGCACGGAAATCAAACTGGACGGGAAGGAATACAAGATCCTCAGCTCCGATGACATCCTCGGTGATTGAGTAACGCGTTGGTTTTAACAGCAGAAGCAGAAGTATTTTTATGGCAGCAAAACAATTAATCTTTGATGAAGAGGCGCGGCAGGCGCTCCTCCGTGGCGTCCAGAAACTGAGCCGTGCCGTGAAGGCAACGCTCGGTCCCAAGGGACGCAATGTGGTGATCGACAAAAAGTTCGGTTCACCCACGGTGACCAAGGACGGCGTGACCGTGGCCAAGGAAATCGAGCTGGATGATCCTTGCGAGAACATGGGCGCGCAAATGGTGCGCGAAGTTTCGAGCAAGACCAGCGATGTGGCGGGCGATGGAACGACCACGGCGACGCTTTTGGCGGAAGCCATTTTTCGCGAAGGATTGAAATATGTGACGGCCGGTGCGAACCCGATCGGCATTCAGCGCGGCATTCAAAAGGCCGTGGACGCCGCGGTGGAACATCTCGCGAAGATCTCGAAGAAGGTTAAGGACAAGGAAGAGATCAAGCAGGTCGCGACCGTCTCCGCCAATTGGGATACGACGATCGGCGAGATCATCGCTGACGCCATGGACAAGGTCGGCAAGGACGGCACCATCACGGTGGAAGAAGCGAAGTCCGTTGAGACGACGCTCGAAATCGTGGAAGGCATGCAGTTCGACAAAGGTTATCTCTCGCCCTACTTCGTCACCGACGCGGAAACGATGGAAGCCAAGCTGACGGACGCTTACGTCCTCAATTACGAAAAGAAAATCAGCAGCCTCAAGGAGTTGTTCCCCATCCTCGAAAAGATGGCGAAGCTCGGCAAGCCGCTGGTGATCATCGCGGAAGATGTGGAAGGCGAAGCGCTCAGCACGCTGGTCGTGAACAAGCTCCGCGGCACCATCGCCGTCTGCGCGATCAAGGCCCCGGGCTTTGGTGATCGCCGGAAAGGAATGATGGAAGACATCGCCATCCTCACCGGCGGCAAGTTCATCAGCGAGGACCTCGGCATCAAACTCGAATCAATTGGCCTGGAAGATCTCGGACGCGCGAAGTCCATCGTGGTGACCCGGGAAAACACGACCATCATTGCGGGCTCAGGGAAGCCGAGTGAAGTGCAGGGACGCGTGCAACTGCTGCGCCGTCAGATCGAGGAAGTCACGTCGGACTACGACAAGGAGAAGTTACAGGAACGGCTCGCGAAGCTCTCCGGTGGCGTCGCCGTCATCAACGTTGGCGCTGCGACCGAGACTGAGATGAAGGAGAAGAAAGCGCGCGTGGAAGATGCGTTGCACGCCACTCGTGCGGCGGTGGAAGAAGGCATCGTCCCCGGCGGCGGTGTCGCTCTGCTGCGCTGTTACGCCACGATTGCGGCGCTGAAGCTCGAAGGCGACGAACAGATCGGCGTGGAAATCATCAAACGCGCCATCGAAGAACCGACTCGTGTGCTGGCGGCCAACGCGGGTGTCGAAGGCTCCGTCGTTGTTCAGGAAGTCAAACGCCGCAAAGGCAACGAAGGCTACAACGTCGCGACCGGCGTGTACGAAGACTTGATCAAAGCCGGCGTGGTGGATCCCAAGAAAGTCACTCGCGCCGCGCTCCAGAATGCGGCGTCAATCGCCGGCCTGCTGCTGACGACCGAGTGCATCGTCACCGAAGCTCCCGAGAAAGACGAAGATTCAGTTTAAAGAAAGTTACCCCTTATGCGACGCCCAAAAGGAATTAAAACCCGTAAAGCAGTAGCCAAACGTTTCAAGATCACCGGCACTGGCAAAGTCATGCGCCGCGGCGCGGGCAAGCGCCATTTGCTTCAAGGCAAGAACGCCAACCGCCGACGGTCCCTCGGCAAGGACAAGCAGGTGGATGCGACTGACGTTTATCGGATCAAGCAGAACCTGCCGTTCAGTCACTGAGGAATGCAGCCGCAGGAAAAGTGCTCCTGGGGCTTGCGAAGCTGGACGATCACGGCTCGCCAGATGTCGTTGCCCAACGGTTCCGAGAGCCGTCTGAAGGCGCGTGGCTTCTTCGCGCGCCTGCGGTCTTCGGCGTGACCAACATTGGCGGCGCCCAACGCGAGGCTCTCCAGCCGACTGCAAATCCGCTGGAGATCTCGCCTGCAAGAATAACGAGCGGCGTCGCTCGGGTCGCGTCCTCCGAAAATCCGTATGGGTACGGATGGCGCAAGAGATGGACAGGAGCGTTGATGTCGAGCGCACTATCGAAGGAGGTGCTTCAGGAGGAATTGAGATGAGCACCGAAACCAACGTTGAAGCTCTTTGTCCCAATTGTGGAGGGAACCTCACCTTTCCTTCATCTCACCCGTACGAGCGCGCCGTTTGCCTTAACTGCGTTCACGAACTGACCTTTGACGAAGTGGAAAGCGAAGCATCAACGTCAGCGTCTTCGACCTTCGCACAGCTTTCCGCGACCGCGTGGGCGCGCCGAATGGCGCTTGCCGCAATCGTGCTTATGCTTGGCTACGCGTTTGGATATTTGTTCGGCGGGATTGCGCTCGCAATCATTCTGCTCGCACATTTTCCGCGTTCGCGTCGGAACCGTTTTGTCACCAACGACCACCACCGCAACAGCGCCGAAGCCTCCCAACACACGCCGGCACTCTAAGCCGGAACGATGCAGTCGAAACGGCGGCAAAGGAAAAAAACGAAGCAGGGACCGAGGAAGTTTAAGTTCCGGGTCGAGGTGAGTGGAGAACCAAACGATTCGCCTGACGTTTCCAGGCGAAAGCGAAGCGCCGAACGGGCTGGTTCGCTTCGTTTCCTTTGTTCCCTTTTGTTCCTACTGCATGGCTCCGCTAAGCACCGGCATTGCTTCGCCGCTTTGGAGTGCGCCGACCTGGCGCGCCGCAGTTCGGTGAACTCATACCAATCGAGTTTCTCAACTCGCGCGTCAGCAGAGATGGCGCGCACTGTACCAGGCGGCAGCCAGTTCGTTTCTACCTGAAGTCCATCGGACGCATGAGCACGTTGCTGAGCAAGTCGGAACCGCCCAACGGCTCGCGTGGTTTCTTGCGCGCGGGCGTCCGAAGTGGTGAAGTCAGCGGTATGAAAATCCGCCGACTGCTTGCGTGGAGTCTCGTGGTGCTGGTCGGATTCTGCACGGGCTGTTCCTATTTCCGCTGGGGCGAACGCACCCCGGCCGAACAGGAAGACCGGGCCCGCTTACACCCCACCAACGGCCCCACGCTTCAATTGT
>DATHEW010000515.1:0-12141 GCA_035318425.1 Candidatus Acidiferrum sp.
CCTGCGCCAGATCGCGGGCCCGATCCAAATAGGCCGCGCGTCTGCTGGCCACGTTGTCCGGCACTTAAAGCAACTGGCGGAAGAGATGCAGACGGCGGCTTTGGCCGGACTGGCGCCCTACAACCACGACAGCGGACCGCAGCGCGGCCAGCGGCACATCGCGCACGGACGAGCGTTGGCCCGCACGGCCCTGTACACCGCGGCGCTGGTCGCGGCACGTTACAACCCGGTGCTGCGCCCGTTCTACCAGCGTCTGCGTGCCGCCGGCAAACCCGCTCGCCGCCCTCATGCGCAAACTCGCCGAACTGGCCAATCTCCTTCTCAAAAACTCTTCTTTCCAACTCTCCAATTAAGACGGTTGCTACCAGATCTCTCGGCGTTTATTCGGTATGGGGACTCGCAGATCCCGTCCCTCCAATGATTCGCGGCGGCGGTGCTTTCACGAATTCCGCTTTGCGGAGATAGATCGGTTCGAGTTGTGGGCCGGTGAGGTGATCAGTTCTCACGGAAGCGAGTCGCGCGATCGTTGCGGCATCCGGCGCCGCGGCAGCGTCGAGATCGGGACGGACCATCAGTTCTCCGGCGGCAGCGCGCCTCGCCTGCTCATCTGCAGTCACGAGTGCAAACCCCTCGACCTTCGACCACTCGTTCTCGAGTTCGTACCGCGCGGCGAACATCTCGCCGCGTTGCGCATCGACGAGCACGTTCAGAATACCGCGCCGACCTTTGTCATGAACCTGCGCGGCGACACAATCGGCGCTGCTGATGCCAAGCAGCTTCACGCCCCGCGCGAGCTGCCAGCCTTGCGCGATGGAGATGGCGATGCGAATGCCGGCATAGCTGCCGGGGCCAATGCCTACCGCGATGCAATCAATGTCGTCGCGCCGCCATTGCGCTTGCTCCAAAACGGATTCGATCAGCGCAAATGCCTTCGTTTCGCGCGTCCCCTGCTCCGCTGCACGTCCGAGCACCGCACCATTCTCGGCGACAGCAACGCTGCGCGCGGGTGAAGAAAACTCAAGCGCCAGAATCTTCATACGTGATACGGCGCTCGGTCTCGCTGATGGTTTCGATCCGCGCGAGACGTGTCACCTCGTTCGAGGTTCGATGTTCGATGTTCAGTGCTCCATGTTCTCCCAACCATCGCTCAATCCACTCCACAACCGCAACGCCGCCAGGACTCACCAGATATTCTTCAAGGCCCGCGCTCGCGACGTCGTCCGGCGAATTCAATCGATACAGATCGAGATGGAACAAACGCTCGCGTCCATCGTCGTATTCGTTCAGCAACGCGAACGTCGGTGAGTGAACGCGCGCCTTTGATCCAAGTCCCAGCGCGATACCTTTCACGAGTTGCGTCTTGCCGGCGCCGAGATCGCCGCTCAAGCCGATGACCCAGCCGCGCTGCGCTTCGCGTCCCCACGCCTCGCCGATCGCGAGTGTTTCTTCAGGACTTTTCGAAGTGAGTATAGCCATGAACGTTGAGGAGGCGACTGCCGTTCTGGTCGCACAAGCGAATGCCCGGCGCGCTGGTGATCTTGCCGATGCAAGTCATCGGAAGTTTGGGAAACTCTTTCTTCCACGCATCAAGCATCGCGACAGAAGTCTTCGGTGGAATCGTGAAGAGCAATTCGAAATCTTCGCCATCGGTGAGCGCGGCCAGTAACGGAGGCTTGGCGGAAGATTCCGCGCGCGCGGCGAGCTTTGCCTCACGGCTGATCGGAATCGCAGAGGACAACAATTCCGCGCCGACATGGCTGGCATGAACAATATGCCGCAGGTCGCTCGCGAGCCCGTCGCTGAGATCGATCATCGCGTGAATCTCGAAGTGCTCAGCAAGCCAGCGTCCTTCGCGCAGGCGCGGTTCGAAGTCGAGGTGCTTGCCGTGAATTGATCCGCCGAGCTTGCCTGTGACGAAGATGCCGTCGCCGGTCTTGGCTCCCGAGCGCAGGATGCATTTGGTTTTCGCAACAGTGCCGAGCAGCGCAATGGAGACAAGCATCTGGCCCGGGTTCGTCGTGGTTTCGCCACCGACGATCGCCACGCCGTGTTCAGCTGCAAGCGAGGTCATGCCCGTGTAAAATCGTTCAACGACAGAGACGTCAAAGTTCTTGGGCAAAGCCAGTGTCACGAGTGCTGAATTCGCTGCGCCGCCCATCGCAGCGATGTCGCTGAGACAACGGGCGAGCGCTTTGCGACCGACTTTTTCGAAGGGCATCTCGCTGGTGAAATGAACGCCTTCGACCACGGCGTCCGTCTTGAAGAGCACGAACTCATTCGGCACGCCAAGATCGAGCACGGCACAGTCATCGCCTGCGGCGACGACAACCGAGTCGTTGCGCGGCAACGTCGGCAAGAGCCGCGCGATGAGTTCGAGTTCGTTCATTGGTTCAAAAACTTCTCCAGCCACTGCGGTGGAGCAACCAGCATCCAGAAGTTGAACGCATTGAAAAGACAATGGCCGGCGATTGGCGCGAGCAGATTACCGGTGCGGTGATACAGCCACGCGAAGACAACCGCCAAAAAAACGAGCGGGAAAAAAGCGGCAAGGTTTCGGTGGATCAACGCGAAGAGCAGCGACGTGCCGACCCACGCGATGGCCCGGTAGCCGCGCTGGTACAGCGCGCGAAACAGCACGCCGCGAAAGATGCTCTCTTCGGCAATCGGCGCGAGGACCGTTGCAGCAAAGCCAAGCACGACGAGTTGCGGAAGTGAACTGTTCTCACGAATCAACGTGATGGTGCGCTGCGGTTCGGGATCGATGCCAAAGGCTCTGAGCAACGCTGTCACGAGCCCGCCAATCACGAGCATCGCGATCGGCAAAGCCATCGCAGTCACCAGCAGGCCGAGGCCAATGCTGCGCGCAGGCGCGTCGCCGAAACCAAATCCCTGGCTCCATGAAACGTCGTGTTGACGCAGGAAGATCCAGATCCAAAGCAACGCGAGTCCGTGCAGCGTTACGAATCCGAGGAGGTGCAGGATGAACTCGCGGCTGACATGCAATTGCTCACTGAGACGAACACCGAGCTTTTCGTACGCGAGCGATCCCATCAACACGCTGACGCCAATCAGCGCGATGCATTGGCAGAGGGGGAGCAATTCCCATCGTCGTTCGTCTCGCACGCGCGGGACGGTAGGCACGCGCTGATTGCGAGACGAGGAAAACTCTCCTTTGCCCGCTTTCAGATCGCGCTCTAGTGTCGCCCAGTGTTTCGGAACAACAGGGCGAGTATTGTCGGCGGCATGGCATTGCTGCTGTTGCTGGCGGCCTGTCACAAGGAGAACACCAAACCCATTTCACACATGACAGCCACGACGACCACCAACGCAAAGGCGCACCAACACACGAATCGGCTCGCGCGCGAGAAGTCTCCTTACCTGCTCCAGCACGCGCACAATCCTGTGGACTGGTTTGCCTGGAGTGACGAGGCCTTCGAGAAAGCGAAGCGCGAGAACAAGCCGATCTTCCTCAGCATCGGCTACTCGACCTGCCACTGGTGTCACGTGATGGAACGCGAGTCGTTCGAGAACGAGGAGGTCGCCAACTTCCTGCGCAAACATTTCGTGAGCATCAAGGTCGATCGCGAAGAGCGCCCGGACGTGGACAAGATTTACATGACTTTCGTGCAGGCGATGACGAGTTCGGGCGGCTGGCCGTTGAATGTTTTTCTTACACCGGATCGCAAGCCATTCTTCGGCGGAACATATTGGCCGCCCGAAGCGAAGTATGGCCGCCCGAGTTTTCTCCAGGTGCTGCAACAGGTCGCGGGCGCTTGGCAATCGAAGAGCAAGGATATCCTCAATTCAGCGCAAAGCCTGAGCACGCAACTCGCAGAGATGACCGAGCGCTCGCCGTCGAATCGCGTCACGTTGAACCAAGGTACGCTTCAGAACGCCGGCCTGCGTCTCAAGGAAGGCTATGACGAAAAGAACGGTGGCTGGGGCAACGCGCCGAAATTTCCCTCGCCAAGTCATCCGCGTTTTCTCCTGCGCTACGCGGCGCGATTCGGCGATGACGAAGCCAAGCGCATGGTGTTGCACACCTGCGACAAGATGGCGGCCGGCGGGATTTACGATCAGATCGGCGGCGGGTTTTCGCGCTATTCAGTCGATGCGCGTTGGCTCGTACCGCACTTCGAGAAAATGCTCTACGACAACGCGCAACTCGCGCAGCTCTATCTCGATGCCTATCTCATCAGCGGCGAAACGCGTCACGCGGACGTCGTGCGCGATGTGCTGCGCTACGTCTTGCGTGACATGACGCATCCCGACGGCGGCTTCTATTCCGCTGAAGACGCGGACAGTGAGGGCAAGGAAGGAAAGTTTTACTGCTGGACGGTTGCTGAGTTGAAGCAGCTGCTCACCGCAGACGAGTTCGCCGTCGCGACCAACTACTTCGGCGTCGCCGACGAAGGGAACTTCCTCGATCACAGCGATCCGAATCCATTGCCAAACCAAAACGTGCTGAGCATCGCGAACGCCGCGGCCGCGAAGGACAAGGACGACCTGATCGAGTCTGCGAAAGCGAAATTGTCGAAGGAGCGCGCCAAACGCATCCGCCCCGGCCTCGACGACAAGATTCTGGCGTCGTGGAACGGCCTGATGCTCGGCGCCGTCTCGCGCGCCGGCATTGTTCTCGGCGACGAAACCTTTCAGAGCGTTGCGGAGAAGAACTTGAAGTTCATTCAGGCAAAGCTGTGGGATGCGAAAACGGAAACGCTGTATCACCGCTGGCGCGATGGGCAGCGCGACACCACGCAGTTGCTCGAGAGCTACGCGTTCCTTCTCAGCGGCGTGATTGAACTCTACGAGGCCACACTGAAGCCGGAGCATCTCGACTTCGCCATCGCGCTGGCCGAGAGCTTGGTCGAGCGATTCTATGACAAGGAGCATGGCGGTTTTTGGCAAAGCACTGCCGACTCCAAAGATTTAATCTTGCGCGTGAAGGACGATTACGACGGCGCGGAGCCGAGCGGGAATTCTGTCGCGGCGATGTCACTGCTCCGACTCGCGGCGATCACCGAGCGAAAAGACTTTCGCGATGCCGCGGACAAAACGATTCAGCTCTTCGCCGATCGGCTGCAACAATTGCCACAGGCCGTTCCGTTCATGCTGGCGGCCTTTGACTTCGCGTCGGAAGAGCCGCGTCGCGCTGTGATCGTCGGTGATGTTTCGAGCACGGGCGGCAAGTCGCTACTCTGCGCAGCGCATGCGATTTACCAACCGAACAAAGTGGTGCTGAGCAGTGAGGGTGCTGTCGAACCGTTCGCAAAAACGTTGAAGCCGAAGGACGGCAAAGCAACCGCCTACGTCTGCACCGGCACTGCCTGCCAGGCGCCCACGCACGATGCCGACACACTGAAGAAATCACTCCGCTGACGTTTTTGGACTGCGGTAGCAAGCGCAGGACGGCATCGCTTTCGACCGGGCTCAAGCCGCGAACGAGTCATCGCTCAGCACGAGCCGGCACTAACGCGCCAATGACGGTCGCGGCGTCTCCCGTCGCCAAAACTTGCTCCTGACGATCGCTCAAGCGTTTGGCGCGCACCGTGAGTTCACCGCTGACGCCCCGCTCGATCCGAGCGGTCGCACTCGCGTTCACCTCCAGCGCGCGCTTAAACTGCTTGTCGGCTTTCGCAGGCGTGAGTGAGTACTCGACGCACTTCCCTGCCGCGCGCAGTTCCTGGATCAGCTTCAGCGAATCGGATCGCAGCGTCTCGTCTTCGATCAGCACGAACACATCGACCGCAGCGCTGAACTGCGGCAGGAGCTTGCGCGCTTTGAGCAATTCCAGCAGCACGACGTCGCCCATACCGAAGCCGAGCGCGGGCAAATCAACTTTGCCGTCGCTGATGAGCTTCAGCAGATTGTTGTAACGTCCGCCGCCAGCGATCGCGCGGAACTCACCCTTCACGTCAAATGCTTCGAACACGACGCCCGTGTAATACGCGAGGCCGCGGATCACGCCGTAATCTATCTTCACGAAGTCACCGAGTCCGCGCGCGCTAAGGTTTTGCAGGATCGATTGCAACTCGGGCGTGGGCTCGCCTGATTTGATAAACGCGGTGACCTCATCGAGAGCGATGCCGATCTCGCTGAACTTCTTCGCGCTGTTCTCCGGCGTCTCACGTTCGAGTTTGTCCACAGCCTGATAGAATGCGTACGCCTTGCTCTCATCTGCGCAGCGTTTCGCAAAAAATTCCTGCCACGCATTGCGACTGCTGAGACGGATCACGAAGTCTTCTTGCGTAAGCCCGAACGAACGAAGCGTGTCGATGAGCAGCGCGAGCAGTTCGGAGTCCGCGGCAACGTCACTCTCGCCGATGATGTCAGCGTTGAGCTGAAAGTGTTCGCGCAGCCGACCCTTCTGTTGCTTCTCGTAACGAAAGAGCTGCGGGATCGCGAACCACTTGAGCGGCTTCTTGTATTGGCGCTCCACGGCGGACGCCATACGCGCGAGCGTCGGCGTCATCTCAGGCCGCAGCGCGACGGCGCGTTCGCCCTTGTCCACGAAGTTGTAGAGCTGGCCCACGATTTCATCGCCGCTCTTCAGGGTGAACAGCTCCAGCGGCTCCAGCGGCGGGCCGTCGTATTCGCGAAAGCCGTACCGGCGTGCGGTGTTGCGCCATTTGTCGAAGATGTATTGGCGCGCGTCCGCACTCCAGACATCGGGCGTCGGGAGTGGTTCAGGATAAAAATCGCGGAATCCGGGCAGTCGTTGCATAAACCGAGCGCGTTAGGGAACGGGAAAAGCGGGCGCGAGGCAAGAGCGTGTTGCCGTCACACTCCTGCCACGTGACGATAAACTTCAGAAAGCGCATGCGGTCGAGCTACGGCTGCGATAGCCTCGTCCACGTCAAATGACATCCATCACCGCAGAACACGCGCGCGAGCAAGTCGCGGCAGTCGTTGAAGAAATCGTCACACGCACCCCCGTTTCCGACATCCACACGCACCTTTACGATCCCGCGTTTGGCGAGTTGTTGCTCTGGGGCATCGATGAATTACTCACGTATCATTACCTCGTCGCGGAATCGTTTCGGTACTTCGACATGCCGTTCGAGAAGTTCTGGGCCATGCCGAAGTCGCGCCAGGCCGAGTTGATCTGGAATGCGCTGTTCATCCAGAACTCGCCCATCTCCGAATCGTGCCGCGGCGTGCTCACGACGTTGAATGCGCTCGGCATCGATGTGCGCAAGCGCGACCTCAACGCCATCCGCAACTGGTTCAGCGAATGGACGGCCGAGGATTACATCACGCGCTGCATGGAACTGGCAAACGTCACCAGCATCTGCATGACGAACTCGCCGTTCGACGATCTCGAACGCCCGGTGTGGGAACGGGGCTTCAAGCGAGATCAGCGGTTCACCGCCGCGCTGCGCATCGATCCGTTGCTCATCTCGTGGAAAGACTCCGCCCCGCTGCTCGCCAAGTGGGGCTACAGCGTTACTGCCGAACTGAATGCAAAAACCATCAGCGAGGTACGCCGCTTCCTCGAAGATTGGACGAAGCGCATGGGTGCGCGGTACCTCATGGTTTCGCTGGCTCCGGAATTTGAATATCCCGCGCAGGACGACTGTGCGCAGTTGATCGAGAAGGTGTTCGCGCCGCATTGCCGGGATTTCGGTTTGCCTTTCGCGGTCATGCCGGGCGTGCGTCGTCAGGTAAACCCGGGCCTGCGCCTCGCCGGCGATGGCGTCGGGCTGAGTGATCTGTCCGCGCTGCAAAATCTTTGCTCCGCGTTTCCCGACACGAAGTTCGCTGCGACCGTGCTGGCGCGAGAAAACCAGCACGAGCTCTGCGTGCTCGCGCGCAAGTTCCGCAACCTGCACATCTTCGGCTGCTGGTGGTTTCTCAATAACCCGAGCCTCATCGACGAAATCACGCGCATGCGCATCGAGATGCTCGGCCTCAGCGTCACCCCGCAACATTCCGACGCGCGCGTGCTCGACCAGGTGATTTACAAGTGGCAGCACTCGCGTCGCGTGATCGCCAACGTGCTCGTGGAAAAATACGGCGACCTCGCTGCCACCGGATGGATGCCGACACGCGGCGAGATCGAGCGCGATGTTAAGAAACTCTTCGGCGGATCCTTCGATGAATTCTGCGCGCTCAATCTGCGCTAAAGAAATATTGGTAATTCTCGTCTGCACGCTTGAGCGACGGAGTGATCCAGCCGATACTTCGCTCGTCACAAAGGTGACGCTGATCTTTGACTGCGAATGCAGGAAACAATTTGCCCTGCCTATGCTCGTGTATCGAAGCAAAGTCCTTGAACCGTAAGCTCAAAAACAACGGGGCCCTTCAATCCGTGGTCGCCGACAGGCCTTAACTGGAAGTCGAACGCCACCGAAGCCGGTCCCACCTGTTTTCGATAAGTTCAAAGGAACTGTTACCCACGGCACTGGCGGGGCTTTTTATTTTCCATTACCTTCGCAGCATGACGTGTGATGATTTGTTTGCGGCCCCGCCGAAGCCGGCGGATGCGCCCGGGCAATCTGGATCACGCGTCGTTTCCACCGCTCCCCTAGCCGCTCGCATGCGACCGCGCTCGATCGACGAATACGTCGGGCAACAACACATCCTCGCTCCGGGCCAACTCTTGCGACGCGCCATCGAAGCAGACCGGATTCAGTCCCTGATTTTCTTCGGGCCACCGGGCACGGGAAAGACATCTCTCGCGCAGCTCATCGCTCATCACACAAAAAACAAATTCGAGAAACTGAGCGGCGTGGAATCCAACGTGGCTGACATGCGACGCGTGCTTGCCGCCGCGACCAATCGCCTCGCGAACACCGGCCAGCCCACGATCCTGTTCATTGATGAGATCCATCGCTTCAACAAATCTCAGCAGGACGTTCTCCTGCCCGATGTGGAGAGCGGAGTCGTGCGACTGATCGGCGCCACCACGCACAATCCATTCTTCTCCGTCAACTCGCCGCTGGTTTCGCGCTCGCAGATTTTTGAACTTCAGCCACTCACCGAAGCCGACTTGCTCGCCCTGCTCCGCCGCGCGCTCGCGGATGAAGAGCGCGGACTCGGTCACATGAAGATTCGCGCTGAGGATGACGCCCTGGAACACCTAGGCCGCATGTCCGATGGCGATGCGCGCAAGGCGTTGAACTCATTGGAGATCGCCGCGCGCACCACTGCGCCGCGTGAAGATGGATTTGTTCACCTCACCCTGGAAGTCGCCGAACAAAGCATTCAGAAGAAAGCCATCGTTTATGACGGCGACGGCGACGCGCATTACGATACCATTTCCGCCTTCATCAAGTCGATGCGCGGCAGCGATCCCGACGCGACGCTCTACTGGCTCGCCAAGATGATTCACGCCGGCGAAGACCCGCGCTTCATCACGCGCCGTATGTTGATCGCTGCGGCGGAAGACGTGGGGCTGGCTGATCCGATGGCACTGGTGCTCACGGCGGCGGCGCATCAGGCAGCCGAGTTCGTGGGCTGGCCTGAAGCGCGCATTCCGATTGCCGAGGCGGCGATCTATCTCGCCACCGCGAACAAAAGCAACTCGGCCATCTGCGCCATCGACGCCGCTCTGGCCGACGTGAAATCCGGACGCACGTTGCCCGTGCCCAAACACCTTCGCGATGCGCATTACAAAGGAGCGCAACAACTCGGGCACGGCGAGGGCTATCAGTATTCGCACGATCACCCGGAGCACTTCGTCCCGCAGGATTATCTGGGCGCATTCAAGCGCTACTATGAACCGACGGACCAGGGCACAGAGAGGAAGATCAAGGAACGCGTCGATCGCTGGCGGGCAATGGCGGAGCAAGCGCTCAAGAGAGACTCTTAGCCACGTCTTCAGGGTACGCTTGCTTCCCTCCGTGGCCACGCGGCAGAGTGCGCCTCCGTGAAAGCCTCATGCTGACCTTGGAAACATTGGTGGAACTCGCGCAGCGCAACGCGGACGCTCTGAAGACAAACGTTCGCGAATTCACGATCGGCGGGGAAGCGTTCCCTTGGAATTCGTGCCCGGCGGTGATGGGCGTGGTCAATCTGTCGGCGGACTCGTGGTATCGGGAAAGTGTGTGTCTTTCGGCGCAGGCCGCGATCGAACGCGGCACTGTGCTGCAAGCCCAGGGAGCGCGCATCATCGACATCGGCGCGGAATCCACGCTCGCGCACGCGGTACGCGCTGACGATGCGCTGCAAGCGTCAATGTTGCTACCAGTGATCCGTGAACTGCGTGCGCGGAAGATTTTGGTTTCGGCTGAAACCTACAGCGCAGCGGTTGCTCGCGCATGCCTGGAGGCCGGAGCGAATGTGTTGAATCTCACCGGCACCACGAACACCGAGGAAATATTCCGCCTCGCCGCCGCACACGATGCCGCAGTGATCGTGTGTTACGTGGAAGGCGAACACGTGCGCGCCGTGAGCGATTTCAACCTCTCGTCAGATCCCATTCCGCGGATGCGCGAATATTTTGCGCGTCAATTGGAACTCGCCACCCGCGTCGGGCTCGAACGCGTGGTCATCGATCCCGGGCTGGGCTTTTACTATCGCAATCTCCAGGACAGCACGGTACGCGTGCGTCACCAGATGAGTGTGTTCCTAAACACGTTCCGTCTGCGCAGCCTCGGCGTGCCCGTGTGCCATGCGTTGCCACATGCCTTCGAGTTCTTCCGCGATGAAGTACGTTCTGCCGAGCCTTTCTTTGCGGTCCTCGCGGCGCTCGGAAAAACAGATTTGTTCCGTACCCATGAAGTGCCGCGGACTCGCGCCGTACTGGAAACGCTCGGCACATTTTAACCGCGCCTGCACAGGAAGATTCCTTCCTCACCCGAGTCCGTGGCCCACGAGTCCCTCAGGCGCAGCGAGTACTTTTTCAGCAGTTGCTCCACGGTTCGCGGTGTGTATCGGTACGAGAAGAACAGTTGAATCTCTTCTCCTCGGCGAAAATTGAACGCCTCACCGTCGAGTTGCAAAGACCGGGAGCGGTGGAAATGGAATCGCGCGATGAAACGTTTCACCGCGATTCGTCCCGGCACTGTCTCAATCATGAACTGAACTGCACCATCATCACGCTCCACGCCGAGATCGAGCAGCAGCGTGAGCAACCATTCGCGCGTCAGTTCGTTGTCGTATTGCGGAAGAATGCGCCGCATTGAAGCTTCTTCATCCGGTGCCGGAACAAGGTTGGCACTGAACAGAAGCCAATCGCCGCGCCGAACAATCTGCGCAAGCTTGGGCAGAATTACCCTTGGCTCGAAATTGGGGATCATGCCGAAGAAGGTGATGAGCCGTTGTTCGCCGCCCTCGCTCGGAATCAACGCGTCGAATTGTTTGGTCAAGGCAAGATCACAAACGAGCGGCCGGATGGCGGCTTCATCGATGATTTTCAACGTGTTGTTTCGCGCCACGAGCACCAGCGGCACACTCACGTCGCATGGTGCATACGCGAGCTTTTTACCGCGGCGAGCGAGAAGTTCGAGCAAGCGAACATCCTTTTGTCCACCGCCGCAGCCCAAGCCAATGACACGTATTCGCTCCGTGGAAATCTGCGCCGAGACCGAGTTGAACGCGACGTCGTATGTGCGCAAGCACTGCTGATCCGTTCTCGCAGGTGAATGCGCTTCGTGAACGGCCAGCCACCGTTGTGCCTGTTTCGCCGATTCGTAATGAAACTTGTGATTGATCCGACGCGCGCGGAGGGAACGCACGAGTTCGCGACGCACCGCATCAGGAAACTGGCTCTTGTGGATGAAAACAGTTGCGCCGGACATTGTTCGCAAGAGCGAACTACATCCGGCGCATCAAAGCGAAACAGTTCCGCAGGTCGGGATCAGGCAGCAAGGCCGCTGTGGACGTATTGGAACGCGTGTTGCACCAACTCGGTGCCGTTTTTGAGGTTCAACTTGTCTTTGATGTATTCGCGATACGCTTCCACCGTGCGAATGCTCAGACGCAAATCCTCGGCGATTTGACGCGTGCCGCGGCCTTCGCCAATCATCCGGAACACTTCCAGTTCGCGGTCCGACAAGCTGTCGATCGACGAACCGCCCTGCTTGATGCGTCCGCCGACGAGTTGGTTCAACAAGCGACCCTTCATGCGATCACTGAGGAACATTTCACCCTGGAGCACCTGGCGAATGGCGGTGAGCACTTTCTCGATCGCCTCTT
>DATHEW010000516.1:0-6922 GCA_035318425.1 Candidatus Acidiferrum sp.
TGTTGTCGCTATGAAACATCACGAGCTAACTGGTTACCAAAAATAATTTTCACTCCCGGTGGTGTCGGGCTGCTGCGGGTCCAAGATCCGCGTTCCGGAGTGCGCGTGCGCCTCTGTGCAGCGCAGCAATGCGAGCAAGGCCAACGATTCGGAAGTTACCTTTGGCAATCACTCTAGTCTAACAGGCGTGGTTAGGAAATGTCCTTACGGTTCAGCGAGAGAGGCTCATTGCAGCGCTTCGCAATCCGCGATTTTCTGGTGGTAGAACTCTTCAGTCAGCACGCCCTCTTCGAACAGAAGTTTGATCTCGCGGAGTCGTCTCGCGACCTGTGATTTGGTGAACTTAAGTTTCGCGGCCAGCACGGTGTTGGTTCCAGTTGGCGCATTCGTCGCAGCGGCATTGGCCGCCACAGTCGGCGGTCGCGCTGAAGGAATACGTTTGGGCGGCGGTTCGTAATTCGGATCGTAGGTCACAGCCATCAGATCACGCGCGGGCACGAGATGCCGCCAAAGGAACGCCTGCATCCGATCTTCAGCGGGCACGGCTTCGCGGATGATTTCCTTCTCGTCGATTTTCGCGCTGCCCACGATGGAGAGACTGACCGCCCCTCTCGTCAGCGCAGGCGGGCCTTTGATGGCGAGTGACGCGCTGTTTTGCCCCGCAGCGATTTTGATCGGTGCGGACGAGAAGCCTGGCGGCGGATTTTTCAATGCCAGTTTGATGGAGTTGGTAAATCCATCCCTGCGCTGCGCAAAGACGGTGACGGCGGTCGTGGCGTTGGTTCGAATGCGAATGCTCGAAGGTGTGGTGCGCAGTTCGAAGTCGGGCCGCAGCGGGCTAAGGCGCAGACGATAGCCGTATTCCTCGCCGCCTTGGTGCGCGGTATCGCCGATGTGGACGAAGAAGTCGCCGTCCGTCGGCAGCCTGGCCATGAACCACGAATCCGCCTGATGTGTGTTCTCGCCCGCGGCGAGGTCTTCGCGATCGTCGCTGAACGCGAGCAACTTGCCGGCCGCATCGGTGAGTTTGATCACGGAGTCCAGCGGGGAATCTAGCCGGCGCGCCAACACTTCCACGACGATGGTGTCGTTCGACTTGCCGGTGAACTGGAAAATATCCCAGTCCCCGGGCTGGTCGATGTGGCCATTGATGATGAGGGGGAGCGTCACCTGCTGCGCGTTGACCGCGGCATTGTTGGGTTCTTTGTCGAATCGCTCCTTCAAGGAATCGAGCGCCCATGGTACAGGGTTGGAGATAATTTCTTTGCGGTTCGCGACCAGCGAAACAATTCCCGAAACGGCATCCTTGTCAGGCCGCGTCAGCACAGCGTCCTGAAGATTCCAACCTTTCATCGTCGGCGTGACGTGAACGCCGGCTTTCGCGCCCAAGGGAAAGAGACTGGTTACGAATGGCGTTTCGCCAATGGTGATGCGATAGACGAAATCCTCGCGGCCGCGGTAGATGGCATCGGTGATGGCGAACACGTATTCGCCATCCTTGGGCACTTCAAAGAAAAGCACCGGGTCGGGCCGGAAGCGGTAATCATCGGCATAGGCCAACTCCTTTCCGTTCGTGTCGTTAACGATAAGCACGGGTTGAAACCAGCCAGGCACGGCATCGGCGATGAATGGAATCAGCTGTCGCGCCAGAGTGGTAATGACCAGACGCTGGCCTTTGTGCGCTTCGAAGCGGTAGCGATTCACTTCGCCGGATGCGATCTGACCATTCACGGTGCAGGGGGTGTTGACGCGAACCTCCACTTCGTTGGTCGGCCGCTTGCGCAGGGCCGACGCCTCTTTTCCAAGCACTTGAATCGTGGCGGTGATCATGGGCTTCCGAGAATGTTCAGGGAACTGCCCGACGTGAAAGACGAGCGGATTTGAAATCCCGCGCGGTGTCGCGAGCCTGAGTTCACGCGCACCGGGCGCGGCGTCAGGAGCGATCGTGACTTCGGCAAAGACGAGCGTGGAAATCGAAGCGCAGGCCGGTGTTTGCACGTACTCGCGCGTTCGCTTTTCAATTTTGGCGATCAGTTCCTCTGCCGCCGGTTTTGGCATTGCCGCGGAAGCGACGGCCGATGTGGCCTTCTTCAATTCTTTCAGTTGTTCATTCAGCAACTGCATCTCCTGCGGATTGATGCGGCGATAATACTCGACCATTCGCGCGGAAACGCCGGAGCCGGTGACCAGCAAATCGCTGACATCATCGAGTCCTTGTCCGCCCAGTTTGATTTGGAACGTGGTGCCTTGCTGACCGCCCGCCGGATAGGTGTAGCCGATGTAGGGGCGTGTTTGGGCGAGAGCGGATGCGGTCCAGGCGATGAACATCGCGAAAAGAATCCGCCCGATGAATCCATGGCGCGTTGGTTCGGGCGTCCCGCGTCGGTGAAAAGCTGCGAGCACTTTCATCACATGATCTCCGTCAACAGCCCGCCGGACTTCGCACCTTCCGTCGCACCGGGCAGTACATGCGCTTCAGTCCCCATCGGGTGCGGCAGCTTTGCGTTCGCGTCGATGCCGCTGAGCGCGTATATGCTGCCGAGCAAATCCGCGGGATACACAGGGCGGTCTTTTACTTCTTCCGCGCGCTTATCGGATGACCCGACAATGTGGCCGCCTTTGAAGCCGCCGCCTGCAACCAGTGCAGTGAAGACGTTGCCATGATGATTGCGCCCGCCGTTCCACGGCGGCTGCCAATCGACTTTCGGGCCACGGCCAAATTCCCCGCAGCACCAGACGATAGTGCTTTCGAGCAATCCGTGATCGTGCAAATCCTGGAGCAACATCGCCATGCCCTGATCCAGTTGCGGACATTGTCGGCGCATCGTCGCGAAGTGATTGCTGTGCGTATCCCAACTGCCCGGATAATTGATCACGACGTAAGGCACACCGGCCTGCACGAGTCGCCGCGCCGCGAGGCAGTCCTGTCCGAACGTGTGGCGGCCGAAGCGATCACGGAGTTCCGGTTTCTCCTTCGAAAGATCGAACACTTCGCGTCCCTGGCCGAGGATCAGTTCATACGCCTGTTGCTTCGCTTGTTCCGATGCGACGAGTTGCGGGCTGGACGCCATCGTGTTGCCCATCGTGTTCATCCTGCCGAGCAACGCGCGCCGGGCCTTCTGGCGTTCGTCGGTGATTCCGCGCGAGATGACGCCTTCCACTTCGAAGCGGCTCGCGTTCGGGTCGCCGCCGGTAGCGAACGGCTTCAACTTCGGCCCCATGAATCCTTCTTCGGAAAATCTTCCCTGCGGCTGCGTCAGCACCACATACGGCGGAATCATTCCCTTGTAAGTCTGGCCCTTGAAGTGCGCGAAGACAGCGCCGACGCTCGGATACGCCAGTCGTTCGCCGGGCGCGTGCGCAGTCTGCATCAGGTAAGCGGCGGTTTCGTGGCCGTTGTTCCGATGCGTCATGCTGCGAATGAGCGAGAACTTGTCGGCTTGTTTGGCGAGATTGGGAAACAGTTCGCCAATCTGGATGCCATCGACGTTGGTGGGAATCGCGTTGCGAAACTCGCCCATGTAGTCGTAGCCCGAATCCGGTTTTGGGTCCCATGTGTCGTTGTGCGACATGCCGCCCCACAGGAAAATCTGAATGACCGACTTCGCCTTGGTTTTGATCGGCGAGACGAGCAGGGTCTGCACATTCGGCGGTGGATCGGCACCCAATACTCGTCCGCCGGTACACAACAATCCCGCTGTGCTGAACAAACCGATGCGCACGGCATCGCGTCGCGACATTGGCAGGCTCAAACTCATGCCCAGTGAATTCGGACCCGAGAAACGATTTGAACTGTGGTTGATGCTCATAGTTTCCTTGCGGTTAATGGCGGTACAAAAACTCCGTGCTGTTGATCAAAGCCCACGCGAGATCCACCCAATCCTCGCGCCGCTTTGGTCGTTCCTTGTTCGTCGCGGACGCGCCGTACGCTTCGGCAATTTTCACTTCTTCCGCAGTCGGGAAGCGCGAAAGGATGGTGAGATAAAGTTCTTCGATCATTTCGGACTGCCCGTAGCTGGAATCGATGAGTGCCGCGAGTTTTGGTCCGCGTTCCAGCTTGCGTTGGATGTGACTCGAATTCAGCAGGTGCAGCCACTGCGGCGCCACGGGCCGATTGTTGCGTTCGTTCGCCATGCCCGTCGCGCGCGCCGAACGTCCGAACAAAGCCAGGAACGGACTCGTGATGCTGCCGTCCGCGATTGCGATCGCTGGCTTGTCTTCCGGGATGTAAGTGAACGGCTCCGGGATGGGACTGGTGTAAAGATCCGACGACCCGGTGATTTTGTTGATGGCATCAATCAACACTTCCGCGTCCAACCGACGCAGCGGATAGCTCGCGAACTGCGACGCCGCTTCGAGCGAGGTGTGCCGCGGCATGGAGGAGAGCTGATACGTTTTGGAATTCAGAATCAGCCGCGCGAGGCGTTTCAAATCGTAGCCGCTGGCGATGAATTCCCGGTCCAGATACATGAGCAGCGCGGGATTGCTCGCCGGATTGCCCGGCCGAATGTCGTCCGGCTCGTGAACGATGCCGCGCCCCACCAACCACGCCCAGGATCGATTGACCGCGCTGCACGAAAACCACGGATTCTTCGGCGCAATCAGCCAATCAGCGAAGACCTCTCGGGGATCTTGTTCCGGCGACAATGTGATCTTCGCTCCATCCGGGAATGTGGTTTCGGAACGCGACGCACCGTTTGTCCACGCGGGAATCCCCGGTTGCGCAACGCTGTTCGAAGCCTGTCCGATCGCACCAATTGCAGCGCGGCCGGGTGCGCTATTTCTGGCGCCGGTGCTGAACCCAAGCGGGTCCCAGAACACGTGCTCTTCCTTCCACTCGCTCGTTAGCTTGTAACCAATTTGCGAAAAGAAAACCGCCATGTCGGCGACACGATTGCTCGGCCACGACTCGAGACGCGCACCCATGAACGTTAGCGCCACGGCGCTCGCAATGCCTTCCGGTGTGCGATTCTGCACCGCGCGATAGAAGTTCACAGGTCCAACGCGGAAGTTACTCCCGCTTGACGTCAACATTTCGCGCACGAACTCGTCGTAAGGTTTGTTCGCCGCAATCGACGCACGCACCCAGCGGTGATACGCCTGCGCGGCATTGGGCCAAAGATTGGCGGGGAACTCTGCCTTGATGCGCAGGACGTCGCCCCATTTCATCGCCCAGTAATCCGCGAACTCATCGCGCTCCAACAGGTGGTCGATCAACACGCGGCGTTTGTCGAGGCTCACATCTTCAATGTAGTCACGCGCCTCCTTCGCGGTGGGTAGCGTGCCAATGACGTCAAGATAAGCGCGGCGCACGAACACGGCGTCCGAACAAAGCACTGGTGTGATTTGCAGACGCGCCAGTTCCGCAAACACGAGCTTGTCGATCTGGCCCTCGGCAACGGGTGGAATGGGACTCTCAAAGACGTTTGTCGCGTCATTCGTGGCGGCGGGGCTGACGGGTGTTTGAAGGAAGAGTGCGAGGATCGTGAGGATAACGCCGATCGATGGTAGGGCGACGCTGTCCTCAGCGGGCCGCCGTTTCATGCCAACCAGCGGTTCAGAATTCGAGCACGTCGCTCGGCGCGCTGAGGACAGCGTCGCCCTACCTTGCGTGTGGTCTTGTGGAATCGCGTTCATCCCTGCTGCCCCACTCCTTTTACCGCGTGCCCATTCACGCGCATCGCGCCCCCATTGAACGGCGAGAACGCCACCGCTTCGATCTCCACCAGCAAATCCGGCCGGCACACATCCGCTTGGAGGTAGATCGCGGGAACGTTCGGCAGAAGGCGCTCGACGACTTCCTGACAGCGTTCGTAATCCTCCAGGTGCTTCACATAAACGCGCAGCTTGGCGACATCGCGCAACGCCGCACCGCAGCGGGGCATTCCGTGCCGCGCGAAATTCTCCGGCGCGATCAGCCGCGCAATGTTGTCCAGCGTCTGTTCCGTCTGGCGAACAACGTCGCCGGGGAAAACGCTTTTCGCGTCCACGATGCTCGCGGTGCCGGAGACGAGCGTGGAGATAAAGTGCCCTTGCACCACCGCCATGGCGCGCGCGAACTTCGGTGTCTGCGGTGAATACAGCGCATGATACGCGCACGCGGGCGTCTGCTGCGGATTCTCCAGCGGCAGGATGAAGACGTCTGGCCGCCGCGAATCGAGAGCCAGGCAACTCATCGTGATTTGTGATCCGCTGGTGCCAATGCCAGTGCTGGCGGGATAAATTCTTTCAGGGACACGCGTGGCGCGATGGTTTCGTCCGAATTGAATATCGCCAAAGAAGTCCGTGCGTGCGCGGTTCAATTCCTGATAACGCTGTAAGCCATTCGTGCCGGCCGTGATTTGGTTTAGGTAAATCCACGTGCGCACGACTTGATCAAAATCGACACCTGCAAGGCTGAGTTGCTGTTCGAGATTCTGAAAGGCCGTAAACGATTCGCCATACGCAGCGTCGCCTTCCGACCGGCCACGGACGCCAGCACAATGAATCCAGCGAACGCCCTCCGACTCGACGGCAAGCACGTGCGGCCCGAACCGTTCCACGCGCACTCCGGGTCCACCCGCTGCCCAAAGTTCAAGGCCCAGCGCCGCGCCGCAGCAGGGCGGTTGCACGACAAACATCGTGACCGGCGAGGCATCACCGAAACAGCGGCGAATGATTTCTTCGCAGGCGGATTCATCCGCGTTGTCGCGCAGGAAGACGGTCATCGTCGTTGCGTTGAGCGGCGCGGGTTGGTGCTTCACCAGGCAGCGCACCTGCGCGAACAGTTCCTCGGCCTGCTCCCGAAAGCTCCCGCGATTGCCAGGCACGGCAATGACCGCGAGCCGCGTCAGGCTGCCGAGATCCAGGACCGCATGGCGTTCGGGGCCGAGCTTCAAATGACACGGCTGGCCGCAAGGCGACGGCACGCCACATGGCGGCG
>DATHEW010000517.1:0-3816 GCA_035318425.1 Candidatus Acidiferrum sp.
TCCGCTCGCTTCCCGCGAGTCGTTTCAAGGTGCGTTCGCACGCTTTCTTGAGGGCGGCGCGCGGGTCCTGGGCCGGCATTTCGAGATCACCGCCGTGCGACGTGATGGAACAGAATTCCCCGTGGAGCTTTCTGTCGCGCACATCACGAACACCTGTCCCCAGCTGTTCACGGGAATGATCCGCGACATCACACAACGCAAGCACGCCGAGGAATCGCTGACGGAGAAGGAAAACCATCTCCGCACGATCCTCGAATCTTCACCCGAGTGCGTGAAGGTGCTGGATGAGCAATGCGGCATCCTGGAGATGAACCCCGCCGGGCTGGCACTCATCGAAGCCGATTCGTTCGATCAAGTGGCTGGCAGGAATGCCTGCGAGCTGGTCGTGCCGGAGCATCGAAAGGCCGCGCAGGATTTGATTCGTGATGCGTTTGCCGGCAAGAGCGGCTCGCTCGACTTCGAGTTGCGCGGCCTCAAGGGCGCCCAACGATGGATAGACATCCACACCGCACCGATGCGGGACAAGAACGGACGGATCATTGCCGCGCTGGGCATCACGCGGGATGTGACCAATCGCAAGCGCGCGGAGGAGCGTTATTACCGCCAGCGCAGCGCGCTGATCGCGCTGACGGAGAACAAGGAACTGTACGGCAGCGACGTTTCAGCAGCGCTCCGGCGCATCACCGAAACCACGGCCCAAACCATGGGCGCCGCACGCGTGAGCATCTGGCGCTATCACAATAGTCCGGCGGGAATCGAGTGCGTGGATCTGTTTGAGGCGAACACCAATGGGCATTCCTCGGGCAAGATCTTGCTGGCGAAAGATTATCCCGCGTACTTCGAGGCGCTGCGGGACAAGAATGTCATCGCGGCGGACGATGCGCGTTCAGATCCGGACACGCGGGAATTTTCGGAGAACTACCTGCGCCCGCTCGGAATCACTTCGATGCTCGACGCGCCCATTCACCTCGGCGGCGTCGTGTATGGCGTGCTGTGCCACGAACACGTGGGCGCGCCGCGCCAATGGACGGCTGACGAAAAGACTTTCGCCGTGGCGATGGCAAACATGATCGCCCTGACGATGGAAAGATCGGAGCGGCGGCGCGCGGAGGAAGCATTGCGCGCCAGCCACGAACGCTTCGAACTGGTCGCGCGCGCCACGAGCGACGTCTTGTGGGATTGGGACCTGGTGACGGACAAGCTGTGGTGGAACGAGAATTTTCAAAAGCTGCTCGGCTTCGCTCCTGAAGAATTCGACTCAAGTTTCAAATTCTGGGAAGACCGCCTGCACCCTGACGACCGCAAGCAGACCATTGCCGGCTTGCGCGCCGCGATTGCATCCGGCGCTGAAAACTGGTCGGCAGAATATCGCCTGCGGCGCGGTGACGGATCGCACGCCGATATTTTCGATCGCGGGCATATCGTTCGCGATGCGAATGGTAAACCGTTTCGCATGATCGGCGCGTTGATCGACATCACGCGCATCAAACAAATGGAACACGCGCTCCAACGCAGCGAGCGCCATTTCCGTTCGCTCATCGAGAGCGCGCTGGACTTGATCGCGATCATCGGCAGCGATGGGACGATTCGTTTCCAAAGCCCGTCGAGCCTGCCAGTGCTCGGCTACCCGGCGGAGCAGCTCATCGGGCGCAATGTCTTCGAGCTCATTCATCCGGACGACGCCAGCCTCGTCCGCGATTCACTGGACCGCGCATTCGCCGAGGCCGAGGATCGGATGCCGGTTGTCTTCCGCATTCGCCACGCCAACGATTCGTGGCATTACCTCGAATCGGCCAGCCGGCTCCTCAGCGGCGAAGACCCGCCCGCATTGCTTGTCAACTCACGCGACATGACGGAGCGCCGAAAAATCGAAGACCAGTTGCGGCAATCGCAAAAGATGGAAGCGATCGGCCAACTCGCCGGCGGCGTGGCGCATGACTTCAACAACATCCTCACTGTCATCCAGGGAAATGCATCGTGGCTGTTGGAGTCTTCCGAACCTCACGAAACCACTGAGATTGCGAAACAAATCTTGCAGGCGGCCGAACGCGCCGCCGCTCTCACCCGCCAGTTGCTGCTCTTCAGCCGCAAGCAGATGATGCAAACACGGGCGGTGGATTTGAACGAAGTGGTCGCTCAGATGACGAAGATGCTGCAACGCATCCTGGGTGAAGACATCGCGTTCCAGGCCGAACATGCCCCGAACCTTCCTCTCGTGCATGCCGACCCCGGCATGATCGAGCAGGTATTGTTGAACCTCGCCGTGAACGCACGCGACGCGATGCCACGCGGAGGGCGGCTGAGTGTATTAACGAACGTTCACATGTTCACTGAAGCCGAGGTGGCGAACAATCCCGACGCGCGGCCAGGCTTGCATGTGTGCCTCAGCGTAAAAGATACCGGGACAGGAATACCGTCCGACATTTTGCCTCGCATCTTCGAGCCGTTTTTCACGACGAAGGAAGTCGGCAAAGGAACGGGTCTCGGCTTGGCCACCGTGCATGGCATCGTTCGACAGCATCAAGGATGGATCGAGGTCGAGAGTGAGCCGGGCCTGGGCACAGAGTTTCATATTTACCTGCTGGCCAGCGAAGGAGTGCGCGCCGAAACGGCCGGCGAAACGAGGGCGGCGCTGCCGCGCGGCCGTGAAACCGTTCTTGTAGTAGAAGACGAATTGTCAGTCCGCTCGTTTGTCGTCCGGTTGCTTCAACGTTGCGGCTACTCAGTCCTGCAGGCGGTTTCGGGCCGCGCGGCGCTTGACGTTTGGAAAACACACCACGATCAAATCGACCTGCTCCTGACGGATCTTGTCATGCCGGAGGGAGTCAGCGGACGCGAATTGGCGGCGCGATTGCAGCTCGAGAAACCGAAATTGAAAATCGTTTTCACCAGCGGCTACAGCGCTGACCTCGCCGAACAAAGCACGAGCCTGGCCGATGGAGTAAATTTTCTTCAGAAGCCTTACCCGCCATTGAAACTGGCCCAAACCGTCCGCGCGTGCCTCGATCAGGAATAGAAGAACGGGACGCGGCCAAAAAAATTCAGGGCGGAGGCGATACCGTTTTTTCGCCGCCGTTCGCGATCCACGTCTGACGGTGGTGGGACCTGCGCAGGTGTTGTCGCCGAGCAAGGTCCACGTTCCAGCCCAGTTTGTGAGCGGCGCGTTCACGAATGGTGGACTGATGACTTTCCCGAACGACGTTCATCTGCGCCGCGCCACCCTGTGCGAGACGTCTGGAATCGCGAGATGAAGCTTTAGCTCACCTCCTCAACACAAACTCCTTCGCGTTCAACAAGCTCCACGCGATATCTTCCATGCCTTTGCGCTTGTCCTCGGCGCGCTCGACGTGGGCGACTGCTTTGGCGGATTCGGCGGTGGACGGCGGGCGAGTGAGGGCGCGCCAATAAAGTTCCTCGATGATTTGCGGCATGGGCTTGCCGCTCGTGATGAGCCTGGTCAAACGATTGTCACCGTCAGTGAGCAGTTTATTTATCTCGGGGCCGCTGATGAGATTGAACGCCTGGTTCATCGTGGTCTCGCTGCTGCGCTCACATTCGCAATTCAACAGTCGCATCGGTTTCCCGAACAACGTCAGGAACGTGTCGCTGCTGGATTTGCGCCGCTCGCGGGGGCGCACCGCTTCGACGCCAGGCAACTGGCCGGCGCGCATGCCGACCGGATAGCCGTTGAAAACCGTCGGCACGTCGAGCACCTGATGTTGCGCATCGAGCAACTGCTCCGCTGTGAGTCGTCGCGGCAACACGTGTGAGTAATTGATTTCATCGTCCGCGTTCGCCGCGTTCGGCTCGGAGGAA
>DATHEW010000518.1:0-12772 GCA_035318425.1 Candidatus Acidiferrum sp.
TGCGGGATTGCGCGGACAACTGCGTCGTCATTTGCTCGATCGAAAATTTCGACGCAATGGGCGTGCACACCGGCGACTCGATCACGGTGGCGCCCGCGCAGACGCTGACGGACAAGGAATACCAGATGATGCGCGACGCGTCGTTCGACGTCATCCGAGAGATCGGGGTTGAAACCGGCGGATCGAACATCCAGTTCGCGGTGAACCCGGACAATGGCCGAATGGTTGTCATCGAAATGAATCCGCGCGTTTCGCGCTCTTCCGCCCTGGCCTCGAAAGCAACTGGATTCCCGATCGCGAAAATCGCGGCCAAGCTCGCGGTCGGTTACACGCTCGACGAAATCCGGAACGACATCACCCGCGAGACGCCGGCGAGCTTCGAGCCCACGATCGATTACTGCGTCGTCAAAGTGCCGCGCTTTACTTTCGAGAAATTCCCGCAAGCGGATCCGACGCTGACCACGCAGATGAAAAGCGTCGGGGAAGCGATGGCGATCGGCCGCACCTTCAAGGAAGCGCTGCAAAAAGCGTTGCGTTCACTTGAGATCAAACGCTTCGGTTTATGCGGGGATGGGAACGAACATCGCGTCCCGGCCGATGTTCTGCGGCTTCGCCTAACGACACCAAACGCAGAGCGCATTTTCCACCTCGCACAGGCGTTTCAGGATGGAATGAGCGTCGATGAACTCTTCGAGCTGACAAAAATCGATCGCTGGTTTCTGCACAACATTCGACAGATCGTCGACGAAGCAGAAGCGATGTCCCGCGTGTCGCGTGAGCACGCGCGTCGGAGCACGGCCGTCCCGGCTGTGCGGAAAGCAGGCGTCTCGCCTGCCGAATCGTCTCGGATCTTTCAGGCCTTCGACGAGCGTGGCGAAGTCCAGCAGACCCGTCGCAATCTGCCCCATTGGGAACAACCCGGCGCGACGTATTTTGTCACCTTTCGTCTCGCCGATTCCGTGCCGGCATCTTTGCTGGCACAATGGAAAGAGGAGCTGGAGCAGTGGCTCCACCATCATCCCAAGCCGTGGGATTCGCGAGCCGCCTACGAATATCAGCAACGTTTTGTCGAAAGCCGGGAGGACTGGCTTGATCAGGGACATGGCGGGTGCCTTTTGCGCGATGCGACCGCGGCAAAGATTGTCGCCGACGCGCTGATGCACTTCGATGACGAGCGCTATTTGCTCGATAGTTGGGTGGTGATGCCGAATCACGTGCATGTGCTCTTTCGACCTCTCGAAGAACACACTATTTCCGACATTTTACATTCCTGGAAGAGCTTCAGTGCGCACGAGATCAAACGAGCTTGCCAACCCGCGGAGGCGCATGTCTGGCAGGACGAAAGTTTTGACCGGGTGGTTCGAGACTGGGAAGCGTTACAGGAATGTCGCAGCTACATCGGGAGGAATCCGGAGAAGGCCGGATTGCGTGCCGGGGAATACTTGGCCGGAAAGGAAGAGAAGCTTTTGCGCAACGAATCGGCAGGCGAGACGCCTGCCGTCCGCACAGCCGGGACGGCCGTGTTCCGGATGACGGCGGCCGAGTTTCGTCGCGCGAAGAAGCTGGGCTTTTCGGATCGGCAGATCGCCGTCGCCTGCGGCGTGACGGAACAACAGGTGCGCGACGAGCGGATCGCAGCGGGCGTGATCCCCACCTACCGCCTGGTCGATACCTGTGCGGCGGAGTTTGAGGCGTTCACGCCATATTATTATTCCACCTACGGGACGGAGAACGAGATGCGCCGGAGCGACCGCCGCAAAATCATGATCCTCGGCGGCGGACCGAATCGGATCGGGCAGGGGATCGAGTTCGACTACTGCTGCGTGCACGCGGCTTTCGCTCTCCGCGAGCTTGGTTTCGAGACCATCATGGTCAATTCGAATCCGGAAACGGTTTCGACCGATTACGACACAAGCGACAAGCTCTACTTCGAGCCGCTCACGCTCGAGGATGTGCTCAACATTTACGATCAGGAGCAACCCGAAGGCGTCATCGTGCAATTCGGCGGACAGACGCCGCTCAATCTCGCGGCGGGATTGCGTGCGGCGGGCGTCCCGATTCTGGGCACGCAACCGGAAAGCATCGAGCAGGCGGAAGATCGCAAGCTCTTCGCGGCCATGCTCGATAAACTTGGGCTTCGTCAAACGCCAAGCGGCTCGGCCGTGAGCGCGGAGGAAGCGGTCGCAATCGCGCAGCGTGTCGGCTATCCGGTACTCGTTAGGCCGTCGTTTGTCCTGGGCGGGCGCGCCATGGAACTGGTCTATAACGAGACCGATCTCCGCCGTTATATGGCGACGGCGATCGAAGCCAGCCCGGATCGTCCGGTTCTGGTGGATCGCTTTCTCGAGGACGCGATCGAAGTGGATGTCGATTGCATCGCGGACGGCGAGATCGCGGTCATCGGCGCGATCATGGAACACATCGAGCAGGCGGGAATTCACAGCGGCGACAGCGCCTGCGTGGTGCCGACGTTTTCACTCTCGGAGGAAGTCCTGCGCGATATCACGAGTGCGACCAAGGCGATGGCGCGGGAACTGAAGGTGCGCGGATTGATGAATGTGCAGTTCGCCGTGAAAGACGAGGCGGTTTACGTCCTGGAGGTAAATCCGCGCGCCTCGCGCACGGTGCCGTTTGTGAGTAAGGCGATCGGTCTTCCGTTGGCGAAACTGGCGGCCAAAGTGATGACCGGTAAAACGCTGCGCGACCTCGGCTTCACCGAGGAAATCATCCCGCGGCACTATTCGGTGAAGGAAGCGGTTTTCCCTTTTCTGCGCTATCAGGGATTCGATATCGCCCTTGGCCCGGAGATGAAATCGACCGGCGAAGTCATGGGCATCGATGCCGATCTGGGCCTGGCATTTGCCAAGTCGCAAATGGCCGCGCAACCCGCGCTCCCTGGTTCCGGCAACGTCTTCATCAGCGTAAAAGATTCGGACAAAGAGCACGTCATCCCGCTCGCGCGCGAATTCGTAAAGCTGAATTTTGGCATCATCTCGACCAGTGGAACCGCCGCCGCGCTCGCAGCCGCGGGCATTCCGGTGACGAAAGTTTTCAAGATGCGCGAAGGCCGTCCCAACGTGCTCGACCGCGTGAAAAACGGCGACGTCAATTTCATCATCAACACTCCGAGTGGGAAAATTCCGCGCGAAGATGAGGTGACCATTCGCAACGCTTCACTCGCGCGCCGCATTCCGATCATGACCACGATGCGCGCCGCGCAAGCGAGCGCGAACGGCATTCGCTCGCTCCAGCGTGGCGGGCTGAGCGTGAAGAGCTTGCAGGAGTACCACGCAAAATAGCCGACGTGTTCTGATTGCGGACACTTCCTCCGCGTGGTTCAATCCGCCTCGCGGAGAAACGCGCGCATGGCGATCTCGACCCCCACTTCCACTCCCGCCGCGCGCCGCTTTTGCCTCGTCCTGGTCAAGCCGGCGCATTACGACGACGACGGTTACGTCATCCAGTGGTTTCGCTCCGCCATTCCGTCGAACTCACTCGCGGCGCTGTATGGTCTGGCGCGCGATTGCGGCCAGCGCCGTGTCCTCGGCGAGGATGTGGACCTGGAGATTCACGCCTTCGACGAGACAAATACGCGCATTCGTCCAGAGAAACTGGCCCGGCTGATAAAGGACGCGGGCGGTGGGATGGTGATGATGGTCGGCGTGCAATCGAATCAATTTCCGCGCGCGCTTGATTTGGCGAAACCGCTCCTCGCCCAAGGTGTGCAGGTGGCGATCGGCGGGTTTCACGTTTCCGGCGTGCTCAGCATGCTGGAGGGGAACGATCCCGATTTGCAGCGCGCAAAAGCGATGGGTATTTCGTTGTTTGCCGGCGAAGCGGAAGGGCGCCTCGAGCAGGTGCTGAGTGATGCGTTCGCGCGGAATCTCAAGCCGCTCTACAACTTCATGGCTGATTTGCCCGGGATCGAGGGCGCGCCCATTCCATTGATCAGCGCGACGCGCGCGGCGCGGACGATAGGTCGGGTAACGAGTTTCGACGCCGGACGCGGCTGCCCATTTCAATGCTCGTTTTGCACGATCATCAATGTGCAGGGCCGCAAATCGCGCCGCCGTTCACCGGACGACATCGAACAGATTATTCGGGAAAATTTCGCGCAAGGTTTGCGCAGTTTTTTCATCACCGACGACAACTTCGCGCGCAATCAGGATTGGGAAGCGATCCTCGATCGCCTCATTCAAATGCGGAAGGTCGAGAAGCTAAACTTCTCGTTCATCATCCAGGTCGACACGCTTTGTCACCGGATTCCGAAGTTCATCAAGAAGTGCAAAAATGCCGGCGTAAAACGCGTCTTCATCGGGTTGGAGAACATCAATCCCGATAGCCTGGCCGGGGCGAAGAAGCGGCAGAACAAGATCACCGAATACCGCACGATGCTGCTCGCCTGGAAGGAAGCGCGCATCATTACCTACGCCGGTTACATCACCGGTTTCCCTAACGACACCGTCGAATCGATTCGCCACGACATCGAGATTATCAAAAAGGAGCTACCGGTGGATCTGCTCGAGTTCTTTTTTCTCACGCCGCTGCCCGGTTCGGCCGATCATCAGGGCTTGTCGCGCGCCGGTGTGGCGATGGATGCGGACATGAATCGCTATGATTTGAATCACGTCTGCGCCCCGCATTCCAAAATGTCGCGCCAGGAATGGGAGCAGGCCTATCAAGTGGCGTGGGACACGTATTACACCTGGGATCATGTCGAGACGATCCTCCGCCGTTCCGCCGCCACGCAGACGAATATCAGCAACCTGATCGCGTTGATGGCGTGGTTTAAGGGTTCGCTTAAGATCGAGGGGATTCATCCCCTAGAGGGTGGCATCTTCCGGCTCAAGTTTCGCCGCGATCGCCGGCCTGGTTTTCCGATTTTGCCGGTGTGGAAATTTTATCCCGCTTACTTGAGCGAGACGCTTTACAAGCTCGGGCAATGGGGCTCGCTCCTGTTCCGGCTTCGCCGCATCCAGATGCGAGTGAAGAAGGATCCGCGTAAACTCGAATACATGGACCTCGCGCTTACGCCCGTGACTGAGCACGACGTTGACGATCTGGAAATGTTTCACACGCCTTCCGCGCCGGCGTTCGTCGCGCAGGAACAGCGCCGGCATGCCCGGCAACCGGCGGTGGTGGCAAGCTGACGGTCCAGACGCACGGCGATTTCGGCGGAACCGCGCGCTTCCTGGAGGCGATTGGTCAATCACCGGTGCCGTCCAAAGCTTGACGGAAAGCCTGTTGCCGAAAAAGATGGGCGCATGAAAACCCCCACCGCTTCACGTCCCTCGGCCGTCTGCGTCGTTGCCTTCTTTCTCACTCTGGCCTTCTTCGCTGCGCCCGCCTTCGCCCAATCCACCACGCCCTCGCCTGCGGCCACCGCAGCGGCCGGGAAGAGCGGCATGCCCAGCGAAGAAGAAATTATGAAGCAGATGATGGAGCTGGCGCAGTTAAACGAGAATCACAAGCTGCTCGGCACGCTGGCCGGAACGTGGGATTACACCGTCAAAATGTGGATGAGCCCTGACCCCAAGGCGGCGCCGACCGAGGCGAAAGGGACGGCCGTGCGCAAACCGATCATGAACGGCCGCTACTACATCATGGAAACCGGAGGGAAAATGCAGATGCCGGGAGCCGATGGCAAAATGACGGACATGGATTTCGAAGGCCGATCGATCGATGGCTACGATAATGTGAAGAAGAAGTTCGTCTCCAGCTGGATCGATAACATGGGGACCGGGATCCTGCTTTCGGAAGGAACCTACGACGCGGCGACGAAGACTTTCACTTATCGCTCCGAAGGTGAATTCATGCCCGGAATGCCAACGAAAATCCGTGAAGTAATCAAGGTCGTGGACGGGGATCATCACACCTTCGAGTGGTACGACAACGCCCGCGGCGCGGAAGCGAAGACGATGGAGATCCACTACACGCGCAAGAAGTAGGGTTTCGCCCGGCGGTTGCTCTCGTGCTGCATTTGCCCGGCGGGGAACCGCGGGATTCCAGCGCGGCCGCCGCCTAATTGAGCGTTGAACCTTGCACGTGGAACGTTAGGGTTCCCGCCATGAAACTGAACTTCCTCGGTTGCCTCGTAGGGCTTGCCCTGATCGCGCCGAACGCATTCAGCCAGGACGCAACCGCAACTCCTTCACCCGCAGCCACACCCACGCCAACCATGAGTCCATCACCCAGCCCAGCCCTTAACGAAGTCGCCGTCATCAAAACCAGTGAGGGCGAGATGGTGGCCGAGTTCTGGCCCGATGTCGCGCCGGGAACGGTCGAGAACTTCAAAAAGCTGGCGCGCCAGGGTTTTTATGACGGCACCGCGTTTCATCGCATCGTCAAAGGCTTCATGATCCAGGGCGGCGACCCGCTCACGAAAGATCCGACGAAAGAGAGCCGCTGGGGCACAGGCGATCCCGGCTATAAGATCAAGGCGGAGTTCAACAAGAAATCGCACGAACGCGGCGTCCTCTCCATGGCCCGTTCGCAGGATCCTGATTCCGCCGGAAGCCAGTTCTTCATCTGTCTCGCAAATGTCAGCCGGCTCGATGGCCAATACACGACGTTCGGCAAGCTCATCAAAGGCGACGATGTGCTGACCAAGCTGGGCGACATCGAAACAACCGCCGGCGGCGGTGGGGAGAAGAGCAAACCGACGAAGCGCGTGGCGGTCGAAAGCATCACCATCGTGCCAGCCGATTCGGTCAAATAGTGTGGCGACGTCGGGACGGCGCTCGCGGCCGTGATCACGCGTGCTCAAGATGACGAACGCCGCCACGACCAAAGTCGCACTGATTCAGATGCAGTGCGGAATCGATCCGGCCGCCAATCTGGAAAAGGCGATCGGGTTCATCCGCGATGCCGCCGGCAAAGGCGCGCAGATCGTTTGCCTGCCGGAGTTGTTTCGCTCGCAATATTTTTGCCAGACGGAGGATCACGCCAATTTCATTCTGGCGGAGAAAATTCCCGGCCCGACGACCGCGCGCCTGGAAGAAGTCGCGCGTGAAAGCGGCGTCGTCATCGTCGCATCGCTCTTCGAGAAACGCGCCGCCGGTGTCTATCACAACACCGCCGCGATCATAGACTCCGACGGAAAGTACCTCGGGAAGTATCGCAAGATGCACATCCCGGACGACCCGGCGTTTTACGAAAAATTTTACTTCACGCCGGGCGATCTTGGCTTCAAAGCCTGGCCCACCGCACAGGGGAACATCGGCGTCTGTGTTTGCTGGGATCAATGGTATCCGGAGGCCGCGCGCCTGACCGCGTTGCGCGGCGCCCAGTTCCTCTTTTATCCGACGGCGATCGGATGGCATCCCGCGGAGAAAGAGAAATACGGCCAGGCGCAGCATTCCGCGTGGGAAACGATGCAACGCAGCCACGCGATCGCGAACGGTTGCTACGTCGCCGCCGTCAACCGGGTGGGCCACGAAGCCCCGGCCGGCGGACCCGGCCTCGAGTTCTGGGGGCAAAGCTTCATCGTCGCGCCGAGTGGCGAAATTTTGGCCAAGGGAAGCGTCGACCGTGAAGAGATCGTGCTCGCTGATGTCGCCTGGGCTGGCGTCGACGAGCAGCGCACTCACTGGCCTTTCCTGCGCGACCGTCGGATCGACGCCTACGGCGGCATCGAACAACGTCTGATCGACTGATCTTCCGGGCCGGTCGAAATCGGGCGGCGAGCGCGTGGCGCGCAACGGTTGGCAAACTTGTCTCCCTGAAGATGGTGCCCTAAGGTGCGCCCATTCGGTTGCCGGCTTAGCTCAGTTGGTAGAGCAGCTGATTTGTAATCAGCAGGTCATCGGTTCGAGCCCGATAGCCGGCTTTTGCTATCTTTAGCAATCGTTGCAAATGAGGCGCTTACGATGATCCGCGAGTGTTGGGTTTTTGCTCTGATTAGCTCCGATATGCTCCGTTTCGCGCATCTCGTATAGGATCGACGTATAGGATTTGCGCGCATCAGAAGCGCGTCGTCTCCAGTTTCTCCATGAACTCGTGGATACGATTTCCTGGCGTCCGTGCCGGGAAAAGTTCCTGCACCGGTACTCTCAAAACTTCGGAAAGATAGAGCATCGTCTTGTCGTCCACATACGAGAGACGCGCTTCGATCTTGGAAACCCCGCTGCGGCTCGTGTCGAATCCCGCGAGTTGCAGCTTTGTCGCGAGATCTGATTGCGACCAGCCGAGAGCGTAACGCCGCCGCCGCACCTGCGGACCGATGTTGTTCTTGTAGCGCACGTCAATTTCTCCGGGCTTGTACTGTTGTCGGTCCTGTCTCGAAGCTGACGCGCGGCGACGATGTTGTCTCGCACAGTTCAACGAGTTTTTCGGTTTGGTCCTTTGGTAGCGCGGCGGTCACTTCATCGCGGAACCCGACGATCGGACGCAGGAAGTAGACGGATGCGAACAGCCGATCCAACTCCGGCGCACTTGCTCCAGAACTTGCGCGACAGAACGCTCTACACCCCGTTTTTTGCCGGCTGGGCCGAACCCGATCCGATCTTTCTCAGGCGTTCTTTGATGAACTGCGGATGCACTCTAGGGACCTGCGAAAAATTTTGACAGCTGCCGCGAAACTGGCCGCGAACGCATCCCTACACGGCCGCTCGCGTGGGCGAGGCGAACTCTCTCCTTCGGCGAAGTGGCCATCGCTCCAATCTTGTCACTACGTTCGCTAGAACGTATTTTATCGGGAAAGAAGGAATAATCCCAATGAAGCCGCACCACGATGAACGACTTCAACACATATTCTCCCGCATCCATTCCGCTAGCTTCATCCACCCCGGGAGATCGTTCCGGGTCAGATCGACGACGCGTGCGAGCCCCATTCGATGCCGCAGGTAAGGCGCCGCTTTAGATCGTCGGGTGAAAGGTCGTAATCCGCCGCGAGTTGGAACGCTTCCTCGATTGCCGTGCCTGGGCGCGTGCTGGAATAAATCACCGGAAAAGATTCTGGAGCATTCCACCGTCCGCCGTATTTGAGGCTGCCTTCGCCGCTCACGATTTGCTCCAGGGAGGCATGTTCCAATTCAACTGAACGAAAGGTCACTCCCTTCCACGGTGTGGCTTTCGGAGAGATCCTGCCGAGGCGGTAGACGAACTCCGCGTAACGTGGATTTGGTCTGACGTCATTGAGAGGAATCTTCTTCGGTAAGCGTCGCGACACCGCGGCGTTTTAGTCAACGTTACGGTGCTGATCCATGAGAAATGCTCCAGCATTAGCGCAATGCGCATCGAAGCGATCTCGGGAGGCCGAGTTCGCGATGCACGCATTTAACGCCCCCAGCGAGAAGATCAGCTCATTATCTCGATGAAAAAATCGACCTGGATGCGGCAATCGTCACAGACAACGACCCACCCTGCGCAGCCACATAGGGCAGGCGACGTCTCTTTTGGACTGCTGAAGTACACCCACTTCAGAGCCTCTGAGAGAGTCTTGCAGGCGGGGCATCGGTTTGCATGCGGGAGATAGCGGTCTTTAGCTTCCGCCACCGAATGCCTCCGCTGCAGTCGATGGTTGCGACGCGATGCGTCGACATCTTCCCAAGGCAATTCATTGCCGCTTCGCCGTCGTGCGGTATACCGCTGCAGGTCTTCCACAGTCTGATCGCCCTCGGCGAGCTTCGCCTCGAAGTCCTCTTCCACCTCTAATGCGAACCAATCTTTGGGTTGCGGCTTCGCGTAGTAAGAATGCCACGTCTCATCGCTGTCTGCGCGGATGAGCGAGTTCGCATTCAACACGTCGAGGTTAAGAAGTTTGGTCAGCTGACCTGGAGTGAACGGCCCCCATTCGCGGCCGCCACTATCACGATGATAGTACCACATGTAGAGTAGCCAGACGCTAACTGAGCGCCTCGTTGTTCGTCGAGGCTGCGGATGTCGACAGCGAAACTTCACCGGTCTTCCGTGAGCACGGTACCTCCAGATTTTGCGCTCAGCTCCCGTGATGATATGCGCACCCGCAGCGAAGCGTTCGAGCATCCGCGTTCGGAGTGAGGGCGCGGAAATGCTCGTGAGCGCCGCGAGGACGGCGCAGATGATCACTTCGTAACAGCCGCAAACCCAGAGTCTGTGTCCGCACAGTCTCCCCTCGGCAAAGCCGCATCAAGCGGACGTTGCCACCGCCAAGGCCGGCGCGGTCTGACAATCGCGGCAGAGCAACTTCCTGCCGAAACGTTTGCTGTTGAAGCGGCAGAACGCCGCGACCTTGCTGTCAACGGCCGTTCCACAAGTTTCGCAGCATTTGCTGGATGGTTGCGGCTGCTGGCACGATCGGCAAAGGACTTTGCCGTCGAAGCGCTGCGGATTAGCGCGGCAATATTTGATCACTTGCGCGTCTACTGGCGCGCTGCATTTCTCGCAGCACGTTTTTTCAATGTTGTCGGATGCGAGAACCGATTGCCGGGAACCACTTCCGCCCGGATTTTCGCTCGACGTCTTAAGACCGAACTTCGCAGTGAAATTTATAGCGATGGGCTTGTGAGCTTTGACGAGTTGTTGGCCAATGCCCTCCAGAGTTTCTAGCGAGACGAATTTGGAAGCAGACGAGAGGGTTTCAAAAAATCCAGTTTCTTGGATGGCCTCGCTAAAACGCTTTTCGAACAAGTCCACTTTCACGACGTGATCCCATTCGCCTCCGCTTCTGCGAATCTGGCATTTTGGCGAGACTAGGACCCAATTATGGAAGCGAAGCGGGAGGGATAAACCGAGTCGTTTAGGCGAAAGGCTGTGATCGCGGACAAACGCTTGCAGCACTTCGATGTGTCGACGGTTCTGCTCCACGGGGGACGGGATTCCTCGCCAGCCAAACCGTGTTCGCGTTTCCCACTCACCAGCTTCGGAGATCCGGATCTCCGAGCCGAATCCTTTGGTCTCCAAGACGTGGCATTCCAGCGTCCGCATCAGAATCAGGTGATCGATCTGCGCGACTCTGCCTCCGTGTTCAATCCGAAGGTCGTGGATAACGACGCTGTTCTTTCCGTCCTTCCAACCGAAATCGATGTGATACGCCGCTTCCTTCTCGCCCTTGTTTCCGGCGCGCATAGCCGCCAACTCGTCTTGCAAATCCTCCCGCTGTGCCTTCGAAAGGTTTGAAAACGAGAGCAACCGCTCTAGTTCAGCGGTTTGAGGCACCAGGTCGTCTTTGTGCTTGAGAATCATCGGACGCAATCCCTTGAGCGGATTTCGGACCATGCGGGAGTCCAAAAGCCCTTTTGACGGGGCGAGCTGGCCCCTTTTTTAGGATGTATTGCGCCACCAATTCGTCGCGCGACGTTTGATACCGGGTGAACAGCGCTCGGCGAGTCGCAGAGACCCGAGAATTCCTGATGTTTAACGGGGCAGTCGAAATCTGAATGAGATCGCCGCTTCCGAGCAACGGAAGCACCTCTTCGAAGGCGATGTCGAAGATGACGAAGGGCGATTCTGGGTCTGCATAGTTTGCTTGGTACCGAGTATCCATTGGCCCCAGCAAAAGAAGTCGATCGAAGCTCTTGCACCGGTTCGCCCCGAGGATATGCGGCCAACTCCACCGACTCGTGATCTGCCCTACGACCGCTTCATTGAGATTCGGGCATTTCACTTCGAATGTAACGCCCGTTGGCGAAATTAGATCATAGGGCGCGCTTCCGCTCGTGAGTTTAGCGCCAATGAGGTCGGCGACAAACTGTTCGCCGCGCCGTCCGTCGGCTCGCCATGAGGACCCACCTAATTTTCTGCGCAGCTGTTGATTGTCGGCTCGAAGCAACGTGTTTTCCGCCTCAAGCTTTCGAATTCGGGTTTCAAGTTCCATCGCAATCGTTTGCTGCGAGATTCGTGCCACGCGTCGATGTGACGCGATAGCTTTTCATCGAACCAGACGGCTGCATCCGGCGCGATCTGCTATAGTGCGTCGCGTCGATGATCGCCTGCGCTCAGCTCTCACGATTATCACTTCGCCGCATCATATAATGGGCAAAGCGCGAATGACGGCAGATGAATTCGCGAAGGTCGCTCGAGAGGGCGAGCGGCACCTCCGCGTCGATCGAGTAGTGGTTAGTGCAGGACAAGTTCGCTTTCGTGGGAGCGGGACCCTGCGAATGGGTATTGAAGGATTCGAGATGGACGTTGTCCTTTCGAACGCTTCCAAGGCTCCTCCACATCGAGAAGCCATTTGGCCGCAAGGTGATTTCTGGAAGCTGCGAGCGCTCGTGGAACACGCGTTACCTATCACGGCGACACATGTCTCTCCGCGGAACCACTCATCATCGGGCAAAATGGTTGTAGTCACGCTCGTATTCGGAGCGGCGCGCATCGTCGCTACCAGAATGAGCGCTAAGAAACGTCGCGAGACCCTTCGCTTGCTCGAGGAACTAAGCAAAAAGCACGCTGTGTCTCGCGCTAAGCTTTCAGTGGCGGCGGGCAAGCCAGAGAGGAAGTCAACGCTTGCGCGTTTCCTCGCGGTCATCGCCAATTTACAAACTTCCAGCGTCTAACGCCGCGACGACCACAATCCGGAAGAACCCGTTCTTCAGAAATGATGCGGAAAGTTGGAAAGCGGACACGCTTATCCTGCGAGCAGCCACTTATGATATCGCGCTTATCCAGCGCGGCGCGGACGTTCAGATTCAATTTCGGTCGAAAGGGACTTACAGGTCGAAGAGTGCCGCGGACGATGCACAGGTTTTTCAAGCTGTGCTCGACTCAATCGGATTTTGTTGCGGATTCAATCCCTGGCCGCACCGACAGCAACAGTGGAGAGAGGAGCGTCAGGTGCTCGATCTTATTGCGG
>DATHEW010000519.1:0-2184 GCA_035318425.1 Candidatus Acidiferrum sp.
CCTTCCGTGCGAATGAGATACGCGCCGAAGTCAGGAATCTTCTTGGCCGGCGGTGGCGCTTCGTAGCGCACGATCGTCAGCCGCCGCTTCCATGCGCTCAGGTCGCCTTGCAGCCGGACACGCAGGCGCGCGTTCGAAGTGATCAACACGTTGAAGTTGCCCTGGAGCTGGAAGCTGCCCGTGCCGCCCTTCTGTTCCGCATCGAGCCAGTCGCCGCCGACCAGACCCTTCAGCACCGCGGCGCCCTTCGTGCTCAGGAAATCCGCTTCAACATCGACGCCCACGAGCAGCGTGCGCTTGAGAAAGCGATACAGTTCAAACCGTTCCGCCAGATGCTTCGTGCGAAGCTGCGTCACGTTTGCCATGCCGACCAGGCCTTGCATGACGTTGGCGAACTGCGTTTTTCCGCGCCCGCCTTCGCCGTCCAGGATTAGGATGCGCTGCGCGCGGTTGTCGCCGAGCAACATCAGGCCCGCGAACTTCTGCAGCAGCTCGACGTCCTCCGGATGCACCGCCGGCAACAGCAGTTCATTCAGGAACCGATCGCACCGCGCGTTCTCATCAAAGACGATCGGCGAGCGATTGCGCGACCGATACTCCGGCGAGAACGGCCGTAACTCCGCATCGGCGCCGTCGAAGACCATGATGCCGTTCGCCAGGTGAATCACCTTTCGCCGCTCCGCGAAAGCGCCGCGTTGCTCCACGGTCCCGCGCAAATGCGCGATGACGTTGTTCAACGTCGTGGCCGTGCGCTTCTTTTGCAGGTCAAAGGAGTTCGCCTGCCGCGATGCTTCCAGCATCCGCGCGGAAATTTTCGACCGGATCGCATCTGGCGTCTCGACTTCGTAAATGCCGGTGTCGCCGTTGTAGCGGTAAAAGGTTTTCTCATCCGGCTCATGAAGGATGATGTTCTCCGCCGCGTGCAGCCCGGCCCAATACGCTTCGTTGATGCTCGTGAGCACGCCCTTGTCGCTCGTGTAGAAGGGTTCGCCGAACTGCTGCCGCAGCTTCGCGTCGGCGTCCTCATCCCAGGGACGCTCCCAACCTTCGGGCCAGATGATTTCGTCGAAGGCGAGGGCGACCGGTGGCGCATCGCACACGAGCCGGTAATCCATGCCCTTCGGATGCCGCCCGAAGATCGTCGAGAGATTGCCATCAGCCCGCCACTCAAACCGCTCCGCCTTGCAACTCCGCGGATACTCGCCAGTGATGCGCACCCACAACATGCCGCCGCGACTGCCGCGCGAATGCGTGGTGTTCGCCAGCTTCGGATTAGCCGCGAGGAACGCGGCCAGATCCTCATCAGCATCGCAGTCGATGGCGCACAACCCGCCCGAAGCTTCGCCGAGATACACGGCAATGTTCGTTTGCGTCGCATCAAACAACGCGCGGTAAGCAGGTGTCTTCGTCCCCTCGAAAGGCCGCTCGACATAGGTGACGATCGGCTCCTTGGTGCCGAACACGCATGGCACAAAGAACACATCGTCGCCCAGCATCGACGTGAAGCGTTGCAGTGGCGATGCTCCCTCTCCGCTCTGGGGAGAGGGTTGGGGTGGGATGTCCGTCTGCAATTCCATCTGAGGCGCGTTCATGTCAGCCTTCCTCCATGCAGAGCAAAAACCTCGCGGCAACGCGCCCGTCGTAACTCCGCGCCTCTACGTCTTTTTGGAACCCGGCCACTTGACAAAAAGGCAAAGCGGATGAATGTAGAAGCGGCTGGTGAGACACTTTGGAAACCGGGATGAAAGATACGGGACACCAAAGAAGTCCTATCAGCCACTTGCTTTCCAGACCTCGCTTTCGTTCGCTTTTTCCAACGATGCGGCTGATTTCCCGCGTGCGAGCGCGTCCAAAAGAGCGATAGAATCCAGCCACATGAACGACGACTGCAAACGACCGTGGCGCACCGCCCTCATCGCCCTGATCGTCGTTCCGTTCATCTACGTTTTGAGCATTGGGCCTGTCGCCAAACTTCATAGCAAAGGCATGCTCTCGTCGGCGCTGGAACGCGTGGCCTGGGATTTTTACTCGCCGCTTGGTTACATCGTTGGAAAGAACGCTGCCATGGGAAATTTCTATCTGTGGTACTGCTGCACGATCTGGAGAATTCCAAAACCGAACTGATTTCTCCTCCGCGATCTCTGTGCCTCTGTGGTGAATCACGCCGCCTCCTGGTAGAATTGA
>DATHEW010000520.1:0-3502 GCA_035318425.1 Candidatus Acidiferrum sp.
ATGGGCGTGGCGTCTTTGGCTTTGGCGTCGGTGATGTACTTGCGGATGTACCAACCGTAAGTATGAACAATCTCGAGACGCTTGTTCACAGGGTTCGTGATCTTCAACGTTTGTTCGCCGATGCCTGGAAGTGTCCCGCGCGGGCGCTGCGGATCGTCAGCCTTGCCGGAATCGTTGTGGCCGAATTGGATCAACACGAAGTCGCCGGCCTTGAGTTGCTCCAACACTTTGTCCCACCGGCCTTCAGTAAGGAACGTGCGGCTGCTGCGCCCGCCGATGGCGTGATTGGCAGTCGCGATTTTGTTCGTGTCCAAGAACTCCCCGATCAACTCGCCCCAGCCTTGTTGTCCCGTCGTTCGGTTCTTCACTGTCGAGTCGCCGACGATGAACAGGGTGGGCCGGTTGGTCGCCTCCGCCGCGGGCATCGTCAGCGGCAGCAGCAGAAGACCGAGCGTGAATAGAAATTTCGTGAGCATGGCGCAAACTACTTTCCCACGAAACCGCTGTCAGCGAGCCATTCCTCGAAGCGCTCCATCCATTTGCCGACAGGCTTTTTGTTGGAAACACGCAAGCCGAAGCCGTGTCCGCCGCTGCTGTAGATGTGCAATTCTGTCGGCACGCCGGCGCGTTTGAAACGAAGATAAACCTCGGCCAATCCCTCGCCGATGTCCTGGCGATCGTTGTAAGCGCAGGCAAGAAAGACCGGCGGATAATCTTTCGACTTGGGCTGAATGTCCGCCGAACGGCCCGGATAAATCATGGCCTGAAAATCAGGACGCGATGGTTGGCGTTCAATGGCATCAACCGAATCTGCTTTGCCCACATCGAAGCGATCGGAGGCAAGCCAGACGAGTTCGCCGCCCGCGGAAAAACCCATCGCACCGACGTGCTTCGCATCAAAGTTCCATTCCTGGGCGCGGCTGCGAATGAGGCGCATCGCGCGTTGGGTGTCGGCGAGCGCATGGACATCGATTTTGTATGTTGAGTTGGTTTCCCGCGCGAGTCGGTGCTTCAACACGAACGCGGCGAAGCCATGCTCGCTCAACGTCTGCGCCACGTTGTAGCCCTCGTGGGTGATGGCGAGAACGCGATGCCCGCCGCCGGGAATCACCAGGATCGCGGTGCCATTGGCTTTTTCTTTTGGAGGCAAATACGCGGTGATCGACGGCTTGTGAACGCTCCACACGGACTGTTCGCCGCTCGGGCTCACCTTCATTACTTCCGCGGCAGTCTTTCCTTCCGAGCCGGGCGCGCCGTCTGGCCAGAGAAGGATTTCTTTCTGCTCAGCCGCAAGCGTGGTGGTGACTGTGATGAGAAGGCACGACGCGACGCGAATGAAATCAGTGGTGTTCATGGAACGCATTGAGGCGCGAACAGGAACGTTCTTCGAGCGCAAAATGACGTCGTCTCAAGAGAGCGCCCGCACGCTCACTAATGGCTCGTCATGCTATGCAGTACGCGCGTGATGTCAGCGCGAAACATGTAGGCGGCCGTGCAGAGAAGCCCGAGCAGCAGGATCACAATGCCAAGCTGGATCTTGGCTCGCCGGCGTTCCTTCTCATTCTTTTCCCAATAACCCGCGATCCAAACGCTGAGCTCGTACATCAATTGCAGGGGAATGAACATCAGCACCTGGGTCACCACTTCCGGCGTGGTCAGCACCGCGCCGAGGATGAGGTTGATGACGATCATGTAGCGACGCATCGCCTTCAGCCGCGCGTAGGTGAAGACACCGATCTTAACCAGCACGAGCAGGACGACCGGCATTTCGAATCCGATCCCCATGCCGAGCATAAATTTGCAAACGAAGCTGATGTAATCTTCCGCGCGCCACTGGTCCGCGGAGAACCCGAGCCACTCCGAGTAGCCGTAGGACGCGCGCAACGCCAAAGGCATCAGCAGGAAATAACAGAACGCGACGCCGGTGAGGAACAGGACCGCCCCGATTGCGAAGCCGCGTGTGGCGTATGTTTTCTCCCGAATCCGCAGTGCGGGGATAATGAATTGCCCGAGAACGAAGATGAGATAAGGGGCGGCGAGCACGATGCCGCCGTACATCGCGACCTGGAACGCCACCCAGAAGCCACCCACCGGGCTGAGGTTGATCAACATCGTGCGCCGCGTGTTCGCGTGCTGGATCACCGCCAAATTGGTGACGGGTTGCAGTGCGAGGACATAGTTCGATCCGATGGCAACCGGAACGAGTTCGAAAGCGGTGACGGCATTGTTACTGAAGTTCAGCGGGCCCAAATTCGTGGAACCCGGTTTGACCTTCACCCAGAGATTGGTGCCGATGTAGAACGCAACTTCGTGGGTCTTCGTTTCGCGAAGGCGATCAGCCTTTACGAGGGGCCACTTGAGAACTTCGAGGACGTAATTGGCGCCGATGAGGCAGAGCAGCATTCCCAGCGCGACCGCGACAACGCACTTGATGAGCACCCATCGGAGATCCTCCAAATGCTCAAGAAATGGTTTAACGGGTCCGCCTTCGTCTTCCGTTTCGAGATCGGAGTCGAGACGTTCCTCTTCGCCCGGCTGCGCCATGAGGGAGCGGAGCCGTTAGGCCTTGGGCTGGTCAGGAAGCGGATTCGCAGGCGCGGCGCTCGGGCTGGCTTCGACAGTCTTTTCCGGCGGACGATACTGCACCTGCCGTTGCTCGGGGTAATCGTTCACGTCAGCGGCACGCTGGAGTTCGCTGGTGACTTCATTGGAAGCCTTCTTGAATTCCTTGATTCCCTGGCCGAGTCCCCGTGCCAGTTCCGGCAGTTTCTTCGCGCCGAAAAGGATCAGGACGACTGCGAGGATCAGGATGACTTCCCATCCGCCCAGGCCAAAGACCGCTAACATTGTTGTCATAAAGTGTGGCGCAACTTAAGCGACGTGTTTTGGGGTGTAAAGAAGTGCTTTCGCATCTCTTGACGCAGGCCAGAATGCGCGTGCGTCCGGCATGAAAGAGGCCCCGGCCGAACCATCCAGAAGAAGCCTCACGCAAAGGTCGCGAAGGTCGCAAAGGATGGCCGGATGCTTTTTCAGCCGAACGATAAACATGGTTTGGTGAGTTGTTTTTCGCGCAGCGTTTTCCGTTTCCTTTGCGGACTTTGCGTGAGGCTGTCTCGCTTGAACTGCATGGTTTCGGATGTTTGCCGCTCAATCGTCACTGACGACGAGCGACGTTTCGGTCTGAGCGTCGGCGGAAACTCGTAACGTCCAACCCACGTCTGGAAGCCGAGCCGGTCTTTAATCTGTTCTTCGGCTTGCGGGTCGCCCTGATGAATGGGAAAAGGCAGGCAAATCAGATGCAAAGGACGAGACGTCTCTGAATGACCTCCACGACGAGCGCATGAAAACCGAATGCTTTGAAGAACTGTCACCGATGTGCCCGCGAGATACGGGCAACCGTCGGCGGGAACATTCAGTGCGCGCAGTTCTATCTCGGCTCGTGGTGACCGGCGCCTTTGCGCTGGCGCTCTCCACTTTCGCCCAGAAAGAACCTGGCACGCAG
>DATHEW010000521.1:0-3695 GCA_035318425.1 Candidatus Acidiferrum sp.
CGGGCCGCGATGTCCACGCTTTGGACCGCGGTGACTGGTCACCGCTTTTTCGTTTGGCGACTCGTCGCCAAACCGCGGGACGTGAAGTCGCGCCGCAAAAAAAGACGCCGTCCCCGCTGCGCTCTGCCGGCACAGTCCAAACATCCCAATGTTCATGCACCACGCGCGTGCAGAGTGATTGATTATCATGGCTGCCCGCGACGCTGATTGACGCTGCCGAAGTGCGTCGATACATTCCGCGGCACTTGAAAGGTTTTCCATGCTCGAAGTGATTGAAAAGCTGCTGATTCTCCAGGACCGCGATCGAAAGATTCTTCGGACGGAGGAAGAACTGGCCCACATCGAACCCGAACGTCAGGAATTTACCCGCAAGCTCACCGCCACCACTACGAAGCTCGACGCTGCCAAATTGCGCGCGAAGCAAATCGAGTCCGAACGCAAAAAGCTTGAGCTCGATGTCGATGCCAAGAAACAGCAGATCGACAAGTATTCGCTGCAACAATTGCAGACCAAAAAGAACGAGGAGTATCGCGCGCTGACTCACGAGATCGACATGGCGAAGGAAGTCATCGTGAAGCTCGAAGATCAACAACTCGAACTGATGGAGCAGGGCGAGGTGACTCAGAAAGAAGTCACCCTTCAGCAACAGGCTGCCAACGAGGCGAAGAAACTGGTCGAGAGCAAGATCACTGAGTTGAACCAACGCGAGCAGGTCTTGAAGAAGGAACTCGCCGAGCTTACCTCGAATCGTGAAGAGCTTGCCTCCGTGGTCGATGATACAAGCCGCACGCGATACGAGCGGTTGCTCAAGAGCAAGGGCAGCAACGTCGTGGTGGGCGTGCATCATCATTCCTGCGGCGGTTGTCATATGAAGCTGAGCCGCGGGGTCGTCGTCGGCATCCAGGCCGACGCGGAAATTGTTACCTGCCCGAACTGCGGGCGCATTCTCTACTTCACGCGCGACATGGACATGGCCGTCGCGGACTGAGTTTGCCGCGCGGTGAGCGGGTCATGGACTGGTTCTACGCCAAAGACGGCCAGCGAACCGGACCCGTTTCCGAAGAAACGCTTAAAGAATTCGTCTGTCTTGGCACCGTTCCAACGGAGACGCTCGTCTGGCGCGAGGGATTGGAAAAGTGGACGCCCTTCACCTCGCTTTTTCCGTCACGGAATTCCCAAATCATTCCGCAACAAGGGCAGGGGATCTGCGCTGTTTGCGATCGCCGATTTCCTACTGACGATCTCTTGCGCTACGAGAGTTGCTTCGTCTGCGCCGAGTGCAAACCGGTCTTCTTTCAACGACTCAAGGAAGGCGTGGCGGCGAAACCGATCGAGGCATGGCGCTCGGGAAAGTTTCTCGTCACGCGCAAGGAGTCGCGATTGCCCGACCGTTGCGTGAAGTGCAACCATCCGGCCGGAGGACGCACCCTCATCCGAAAATTGAACTGGTATCCGTGGTGGCTCTTGCTGCCCGCGTTGGTGGTGCCAGTTGCTTTCGTCCTGGGCCTCGTTTTGCAAAAGCCGCAGTTCGGATTCTGGCTGACGCCGATTGGCTTCGTGATGTTTTTCATTTTCATCGTGGTCGCCTCGCTGTTCCGGCGGCGTGCTGACATCGACATCGGCCTTTGCCCGATTCACTGGCGGCAATATCACAGGGACACCACGCTCGTCGCGCTCGTGGCCATCGTGTCCGTGATCGCATTCGTGGTCTGCATCAACTTCATCGGGCAGAATCTGTTCGGTATGACGATCGCGTTTTCGTTTCTCGGCATGTTGATCATCAGCCTCATCTTTGGCGCGGTGCGCACGCGCATGGTCGGCACGAAACGAATTATGAAAGATTTCATCTGGCTGCGCGGAGTCTCACCGAAATATCTGGCCGAGTTGCCCGAGTGGAACGGCCAAGGCTAACGATCGCGTGCAAATCATTCGCATTCCATCCCTCGATCTGCCGGAACTCGCGCCGTACCGCACGCTCAGGCAGGCCGAGGAACATCGGCGTGCCAGCCTCTTCGTGGCGGAAGGAGACAAGGTCGTGGCTCGCTTGCTGCAGAGCGAGTTCGGTGTCGTCTCCGTGCTGTTGCCCGAGAAACGGCTCGCCGAATTCGAGGTGCTCATTCGCGCGCGCCGTGAAGACGTGCCGGTTTACGTCATCGAGATACGTGAATTGGAGAAGCTCGTCGGCTTCGCATTTTTCCAGGGAGTGCTGGCGGTCGGAAAAATTCCGCAAACCCCCGCGCTGGAAACGATCCTTCAATCCGCGCCGCGCCCCAGGCTCTTCGTCGCCATCGACGGCCTTACCAACTCCGAAAACGTCGGTGTGATTTTGCGCAACGCCACCGCCTTCGGTGCGCAGGCAATGATCGTGGACCGCACTTCCGCCAGCCCGTTTCTACGACGATCCGTTCGGAATTCCCTGGGTGCGATCTTTGGTCTGCCGATCGTCGAGTGCGAACGCGTCACCAGCGCGCTCGCGCAACTTCGTTCCGCTGGCGTTCGCCTGATGGCGGCGCATCCGGCCAGCAACAACCGCCAGATTCACGACGCCGACTTTCGCGGCGACTGCTGCCTCATCCTTGGTAGCGAAGGCACCGGCATCTCGCGTGAAGTGCTCGCCGCCTGCGACGAAACCGTGACCATTCCCATGAGTCAGGAAGTGGATTCGCTCAACGTGGGCAGCGCGGCCTCGATATTCCTCTACGAAGTGGCCCGGCAGCGTAGATCGTGATCGGTTTTTGATTCCCCCATCCAAGCCCATTCTATTTTCACGGTCATTCCCCCGGGCTGCAATCCGGTGTCACGCCGATAGCGCGCTGGTGATAGCGATATACGTTGCCGTGGTCCCGAGTCAGAAGGAGGGATTCAGAATTCTATGGAGCGATACATCTGTATTCACGGCCATTTCTATCAGCCGCCGCGGGAGAATCCGTGGTTGGAATCGGTGGAAGTGCAGGATACCGCCGCGCCGTTTCATGATTGGAACGAGCGCATTGCTGCCGAGTGTTACGCGCCGAATGCGACGGCGCGCTTGCTCGATCGCAACAACCGCATCGTGGACATCGTGAACAATTATTCGCGTATCAGCTTTAACTTCGGTCCGACGTTGCTCGCGTGGTTGAAAGACAAAATGTCGGACGTCCACGCGGCCGTTGTCGAAGCGGACCAACAAAGTTGCGAGCGCTTCAACGGTCACGGCAACGCGCTCGCGCAGGTTTACAACCACGTGATCATGCCGCTCGCGAATACGCGGGATAAACACACGCAAACGATCTGGGGCATTCGTGATTTTGAGTTCCGCTTCGGCAGAAAACCCGAAGGCATGTGGCTGGCCGAAACGGCGGCGGACACGACGACGCTCGATATCCTCGCCGAGCATGGCGTGAAGTTCACGGTGCTCTCGCCATTTCAGGCCGCGCGCATCCGCAAGATGCGCGTGGGAGGAAACTGGAAAGACGTGAACGGCGCGAAAATCGATCCGAGCCGTGCGTATCTCTGCCGCCTGCCGTCGGGCCGCAGCATCAATTTGTTTTTTTATGACGCACCGGTGTCGCAGGCGATCGCCTTTGAGAACTTGTTGGAAAGCGGCGAAAAATTTACAGACCGTCTCGTCAGCGCTTTCGACAATGCGCGTCCGTGGGACCAGTTGGTTCACGTCGCGACGGACGGCGAGTCGTACGGGCATCATCATCGTCACG
>DATHEW010000522.1:0-9177 GCA_035318425.1 Candidatus Acidiferrum sp.
TGGCGCGGAGGAGCTTTTCCTCGGGCGCGAGCTCGGTTTCGGACTTCGGGGTGATCTTGCCGACGAGGATATCGCCGGGCTTCACTTCAGCACCGATGCGAATCACGCCATCGGGTCCAAGATTCTTCAACGCTTCTTCGCCGAGGTTCGGGATGTCGCGCGTGATTTCTTCCGGTCCGAGCTTCGTGTCGCGAGCGCCCACTTCAAACTCATCGATGTGAATCGACGTGAAGATGTCTTCCTTTGATACGCGCTGGCTAATGAGGATCGCGTCCTCGAAGTTGTAGCCGTTCCATGGCATGAATGCGACGAGCACATTGCGCCCGAGCGCGAGTTCGCCGCCTTGCGTGCAAGGACCGTCAGCGAGGATCTGGCCCTTCTTGATGCTGTCGCCCTTGGCCACCAGAATCTTCTGGTTGATGCAAGTCGCCGCGTTGGAACGCATGAACTTGCGCACTTCGTAAACGCAAACACCGTTCGCCGGATCGTGTTTGATGCGCTTCTTGCCCTCAGGAAGCTTGCCGTTGTCGGTGATGATGATCTGGTTGCCGCTGACGGACGCGACCTTGCCGGCCTCTTCCGCCACGAGCACGGCACGTGAATCGCGAGCCACGCGCTCCTCGAGACCAGTCGCCACGAGTGGCGCTTCGGTCACGAGCAGCGGCACAGCCTGGCGCTGCATGTTCGAACCCATCAACGCGCGATTCGCGTCGTCGTGTTCGAGGAACGGGATCAGCGATGCTGCGACAGAGACGAGCTGCTTCGGCGACACGTCCATGTAGTCAACCTTCTCAGGCTCGACGTCGATGAAGTCACCTTTCGCGCGGCAAGTGACCGTCTTCGTGAGGAAGTGGCCCTTGTCGTCGAATGGAGCGTTCGCCTGTGCGACGACGAAGGTTTCTTCGCGGTCGGCAGTGAGATAATCGAGATGCCCGGTGATACGACCCTTCTCCACCTTGCGATAAGGCGTTTCGAGAAAGCCGAAATCATTCACGCGCGCGAAAGTCGCGAGCGAGGCAATGAGACCGATGTTCGGGCCTTCCGGCGTTTCAACCGGGCAGATGCGGCCGTAATGCGACGGATGAACGTCGCGAACTTCAAAACCAGCACGATCACGTGAGAGACCGCCAGGTCCAAGCGCCGACAAACGGCGCTTGTGGGTCAACTCGGCGAGCGGATTGATCTGGTCCATGAACTGGCTCAATTGCGAACGGCCAAAGAAGTCACGGATGACCGCCGACAGCGCCTTAGGATTGATGAGCTTCTGCGGCGTCATCGTTTCGAGGCTCTGATCGAACAGCGTCATGCGCTCTTTAACCAAACGCTCCGTGCGCGCCAGACCCACGCGACACTGATTGGCGAGCAATTCACCAACAGTACGAACACGACGGCTGCCCAGGTGATCAATGTCGTCCAGTGAGCCTTCGCCCTTTTTGAGGCGCAGCAAATACTTCGTCGCAGCGACGAGATCTTCCTTCGTAAGAATGCGCGAGTCGCCGCCTTCCTTGAGGCCGAGCTTCTGCGTAATCTTGTAACGTCCGACGCGGCCCAGGTCGTAGCGCTTCGGATCGAAGAACAAACGCTTGATGAGCGCGCGGGCGTTCGCGGCAGTCGGGGGATCGCCAGGACGAAGGCGGCGATAAATATCCTTCAGCGCCTCTTCTTCGTTCTTGGTGGGATCCTTCTTCATGCACTTGATGACGATTCCTTCGTCAGCAGTGGTGTCCACGACGCGAATTTTCTTCACGCCGAGTTCATCGATTTGCTTCACGACCGCTTTGGACAGCGGCTCAAATGCACGAGCTACGACGATGCCCTTGTCGGCATCCACGGCGTCTTCGACCAAAACCTTGTTTCCGATGTCTTCGAGCTTCTCGGCTTCCTTCACCGTCAGTTCTTCGATGTCGTAGAACAGCTTCAGGATGTCCGCATCCGACCCGTAACCGAGCGCGCGAAAAAACGTCGTGGTGAGGAATTTACGGCGGCGTTTCTTGCGATCGAGATACACGTAAAGCATGTCGCTCGTATCGAACTGCGCCTCGTACCATGAACCCCGATCGGGAATAATGCGGAAGCTGTGGAGCATCTTGCCATTCGCGTGTTGGGTCGCTTCGAAAGCAATGCCAGGCGAGCGATGGAGTTGGCTCACGATGACGCGCTCAGCGCCATTGATGACAAAAGTGCCCTGCGGCGTCATAAGCGGAAGTTCGCCCATGAACACTTTCTCTTCCTTGGCGCCCTTCTCTTCCTTCAGCTTGAACGTGACGTAGAGCGGTGCGCCGTAGGTGATACCTTCGCGCAAACATTCCAGCCAATCGATCTTGGGATCGCCAATTTCGTAGCTGTCAAAATCCAGCACGCATTTCCCATCATAACTCTCGATGGGGAACACTTCCGTAAAAACGGCCTGCAAGCCCATGTTCTTGCGCTTCGAAGACGCAGTCTCGAGTTGAAGAAATTCCTTGTACGAATTTGTCTGCAATTCGATCAGGTTCGGAGGGGCAATCGGCTCCTTGATTTTGCCGAAGTTGATTCTTTCGTTTGCTCGCGATGCCATTTTCTACCTTTTCACTTGGCTGCGCACACGCGTCAGCCGTTATTCACCAAACAACACAAGGCAAGTGCTCCCAATTCCGGGAAAACTTGCCGTTTCAACCGACTAAACTGTTCCGCGGTTCATCACCGCAGCGAAAATACTGTCAAAATAATAGATCGTTCGAGCGATGTGACACCACACCGTCCGAGTGTTCAAAATGCTCTTTCGTGCTGTCAAACCGCCCTTTGGAGACGACAAAAAATCCCCAACCAACTGTTTTTCCAATGGAAACTCAGGGCTGAGGCCTTCTTTTCTTATTCGTTCACACGCAACGACCGAGGGATGAACTTATGGAACGAAAAAACCCTTGTCAAAAGTTTTTCTTTTGTTTCCGCCGACTCCTGCCTTCTCGCACCAAAAAACCGTATCAGGGACGCCCAAGCAGCCTCATCGCGATTCGTCAGCGTCGCGGCATTTGCAATGTTCGCCATCTTTCGGATGCAAGCAGCAGCCGAACCAGGGCTCCGCACCCAAGCCAAATCGCCGTGGGATTGTGCGCGAACACCAGCATTCCAAGACTCGGTCCAATCCAGGCCCGGGGCAAACGCATCAAACGCCAGCGAGGTAGGACTCGTCGCGCCGCGACGAGTCGGGCCGCGTTCAGCGGCCCGTCTGACCGATCGAAGCCTATGGCGCGCATTCCGTCCGCTAAACGCGGGCGGGATGGCCGGCAGCGCGGCTATTTCCACCATCCTTTCTGCTTTGATGCGTTTGCCCTGCGCTGCCTTGATTCTCTATTGTCCCTCAGAAAAAAAACGCCGCGCGTTCACTGCGACGTGGGTCATCATTCGCAGGAGCGCGCGGCGCGTTGTCACCAATCAGGAGGCAAAGAAATCCGCCGCGCTTGTTCGCTCCCGGGACAAGGAGCGATTTGGAGGACAATAGACAATACGCGACGGAAATTGTTCGAACCGAGGCTTTGCGATTGCGCCCGCGTGTGGCGAGTCCAGCGACTACGGGTCGGATTTGGCGATGGATCGCATCGCACGACACGCGGGCGAAAGTCTGGGCGACTGGGAACACGCACGGGATGAGGCGGACTTGAGCTTGGTTTCACGCGTGCGCGAGAACAACACCTCCCAATCGCCCGAGGTTCTGTCTCGGTTCGAGAAATCTTTGTCACTGCCAGCACACCGACAGCGGCGATTACAGAGAACAAACCGACTGTGTGCTCGTAGCTGTCCGGCAGGTTTCGGTTTCAACTCCGAGCTGCTTCTCGCTGCTCTTCGTTCCTCTCACCGGCTGACCGACCGTTCAACTGCGATGACCTTACGCGTACCGCCGCCGGGTGACGTTGATGCAAGTCAAGTTTGCGCTCGAAGATGCAAACCATTTGTGATCACAGGCGATTTCATTCACTGCCCGGGATTCATCGCGGTGCTGACTATCGAGACTTGAGAACTTCGAGCAATCGAGTGCGGCGCTCTTCAGGCAGCGTAATCTTCTCGATCAACTTCCGTGCGGTGGCGCGTTCGTTCGCGCTCAGCGTCGCGAGTTGTTCCGCGCCGTGTGGATCGTGGGCAAGAAATGAAATCGCGCTTTCGAACAGCGGCTCACGACGCGCATCATTGGGCGGCAGTGCGCTCAGCCATTTCCGCGCGAGGTCGGGCTGCGAACGCTGCCACTCGCCGAACGCTTCAGTCGCAGCTGTCATGCGTCGGTCCTCCGGAACCTGGTTTGCCCAATCCAACGCCGCCACTGGATCCTTGCGCGCCAAGCTCCGCGCCAGGCCCGTATAGGCGCGCGGTGGAATGCTTTCGGCATCGGCGGACGCGAGGAACGCGGCCATACCGTCCGGATCAATGTTGGACCAGTTCCATTGCATCTGGTCGAAAACCCGCCGGCTCGAATCTGGGTCAAGGGCCGCGAGCCAGGCGATCGTCTCGCGCGGAACCGGTTTGGCCGATGAGAACTCCAGAAAAAGTTTTCGTCCCACGACGGCAGCGGCTTCCGTACGGGCCGGAGATGGCGTCATGGAAGAAACCAGCTTCGCTGCGCTCGATGCATCCTTCGCCGCCGCGCCTTTGAACAGGCCGCCAACAGCTTGCGCGAGAGAAGTGCCGGTCAGGTTCTCTTCGCACCAGGTGAGCGCGGCAGTGGCGTCTTTCTTCGCCCACGCTTCCACGAATGGTGAACTAAGTCGATTACGGGTCGCAGCGTCCGCAGTGCTCAGCCACTCGGCAGCCGCGTTGAGATCGCGCCCGGCCCATTCCTTCAAGGTGGCATTGGCGAGTTTCAATCCCAGTTCACCTCGCTGGCTGGATGCGAAATCGAGAGCGCCCGCCGGATCAGTTTTCGCCCACTCCTTGCCAACCGTTTCCATGACGAGATCGGAAACGGCACCCGAGGGATGCGCCAGCGCGAACTCGGCGGCGTGACGCGGATTCCCAGCCGCCCATTTTTCGATCGGCGCCGCGCGTGGCCAATAAGCCTCAATGCTCCACTCCGACATCAGCCGCAACCCACGCTCCACATTCCTGGAGAGAACTGTGTTGGCCACGTCGTGCCGCCAGCTTCGGCTGATCCCGACATGGTTGGTGCCGCTCAACGCAGCAATGGCGCCTTCGGGATCGCTCTTCGGCCATTCTTCAAAGAGCACCGTCGTCAGTTCACGCAATGAAGAATCTCCGCCGCGCGTGGAGACAGTGACGTAGTCGAACATCCCGCGCGGAGCGACCTCCACCCAACGCGCCGCGACGAGACGCATTGCCGCGGGATTGTTTTTGGCAAGACGCGCGAGGCGGGCGAAATCCGAAGCCTGCGCTTTCTCGATTGCTTCGAGCCAATACAACCAGCGCGTCACGCCGGAGGACATGGACAGATCGCGCTCGAGCCTGGTCGCGAGCGGCGAGTCATCCTGCGCGCGAGCGGTGGCGCGTGCGTGCGTCGAGACTCGGAATGCGTTGTTGGATTTCGCGCGCGGAATCGAAGCGTGGTTCGATTCAACAACGCGTACCGACTTGCCGCGCAACGCAAACCCCGCGAGCAATCCCAGTCCCGCCGCGACGCTGATGATCGTGAGGTTGATGAAAAGTTTCATGGCTCACTTGCCTCCTGTGCGGATGTTCTTGCCGAGTCCCGATTGAAGCTGCGCCTTCAGTTCTGGAGCGAGCGGGGCGGACTCGATCCATTGTCGCGCCGCCTCGCGATCGCGCGCCGGTATCTTGTTCGCCACGTGAGTCAACGCACTATTGCGTTGCACCGAGTCGTCGATGGTGAGCGCCCAGTCCCACGCCTGCTTCGGATACTGTTCCGTGATGGCCTGCACCAATGAATTCGCGCTGCGATCTCGCTCGAGGCCGGGTGACATTGCCGCCACCCACGCCGCCGCGGTCGAAGCGTCCTTCGCCGCCCATGTCGATGCAATTGCCGCGACGGCGCTGCTGCGTGTCTCGCCCGCGGGCATGGAACTCACCCACGCCACCGCTTCGTCCGGCGCTTGCGCGGCCCAATTCCGCGCCACGCTTTCCGTGCCGCGCGCTCGCGCCGATTCGGGCAATTGCGCAAGGCGTCCGATCCACACCTGCGCATCGTAAACTTCGCTGTCCGGACGAAGAGTGAACGCGCTTTCAATCAGCGCCGCGCGCAATCGCTCCGGCGCTTGCTCCACAAGTTTGTCGTAGCGATGCAGCATCTGCCCACCATTCCATAAACTCTGCGCGAGCAACTTCACCTGCGCGTCGCCTTCGGTCGTGCGCGGCAAATCCTTCGCCATCTTCAACGCGAGCGACGGATCTTGATAGCCCGCCGAATCGAGCACCTGGCGGCGCAACGTCGCCGTGGCGTCATTCTCCGGCTGCGTTTTGAGCCAATCCCAGATCGCCGCGCGCTGGCCGCCGGCCTCGTTGAGAATAGCGCTCTGGATCGCTGGCATGAGCGCCTGGAGAGACCCATCAGCAGCGTGCCGCAATAAAAATCCGGCGGGGTCCGCGTTCAACCGGTCAGTCACCGCTTTCGCGAGACCCATCATATCGTAGTGTCCGAGCCGGCCGGGATTCGCCGCGATCCACGTCACCGTCCCGTCGTAATCCACGTCCGCCGCAGCCCTGATCACGCGAGAGCCAGTCGTGGTCGCGAAATAACCATCGCGCCCTCCCGCGGGAACGATGCTGATTTGATCCAGCGCGGCGATCGGATCGGTCACCGCTTTGCCAATGAGCGCCGCGCGAATAATTTCGTCGCGATCAATTCCGTCGGGCAACGCCTTCGCCCACTTGATCGCGCTCGTTAGGTCGCTCTTCGCCCATGCCCGTGCGACGCCGGCCAGAGCTTGTTCGCGATTCGGCCCTGTCATTGATTCAGCCGCCTTGCGCGCCGAAGCCAATCCGCTTTCGGCGAGAATCGCGAACGCATCGTTCACTTTCGTATCCCAGTAATCCTCGGATTTCGGCAAACGCGACACGATCTCCGGCACGTGGGATGGAACGCACCGCGCGATGTCCGTCAACGAATCGCGCGCGATTTTTTCCCAGCCGGGACCACTGGTCACGAGCGTGTTCACCGCTGCACCTGCGTCCTGCGCCAGCCATTCTTCGAAAAATTGCCGACGCTGGCTCGATTCGCCAGAGCGGCTGAGAAAAAACTTCAGTCCGTTGGCCGGATCGAGCTGCACCCATTCCGAAATGAGCGCGGCACGAAACGCGCGTCGCCGAAACGGGTCATTCATATCGGCAATTGCTTTGTAGATAGCCGGCATCGCGTCGGGCGTGGTGCCGTAGGTTTCGTGAAGCCCGCGCCACTCGGCAAAGAGCGCGCTGTTCTCGAATGTCGGCACGGCGCTTTGCGCTCCCCCGGTTTCGTTTGTGACCGGCGCGGAAATCCTGCTCGCCGTCGCTGGCGGCACATGGCCCGCGCTGAAACGATAGCCGACTGGAATACACACCGCCGCAACGACAGCCGCGGCAATCAGACAAGTTTTGGAAGTGCTCATGGCAGTCAATAGTGGCGTGGTCGAAGCGGTCGCGGTGACGCCCGCTGCTGCCGACGCAGTGGTGAAAACAGCTCCCGCAATCGCGGCTGGCGATGCGAGCGCGCCGATCGTCACGGCGATGGTCATGGTGAAAACGGGTGTCGGGCCCGTCCGCGTCAGGACGGTTTCGATCAAGCCGGACATGCGGTCGCGAAGCATTTCGCGTCCACGAGCCAAGCGCTGCTTCACCGCGTCGTCGCTCAATCCCAATGACTCGGCCACCGCGGAAACGGACTGGCCTTCACGATAAAACAGAACGAGCGGCAATCGGTACGTCTCGGGAAGGCGCGCGAGGGCTTCACGCACCAGGGCTGTCTCTTCCTCCATGGCCGCGACTTCATCCGGCAGCGGCGATTCGTCAGCCACGGTGAGCGCATCATCGAGTTCGTGATGGCCGCGCTGGCGACGCAGATGACCGAGCGCAGCGTTACGCGCGATCTGAGCGAGCCACGGGCGAAGGCGCTCCGGTTCGCGGAGGTCGTGGAGCTTGCGCCATGCGGTGAGGAACGCTTCCTGGGCTGCATCTTCGCTGGCAGCAAAATCACCCAGCACACCGAGCGCAACGCCGCAAACCATTGCCTGATGACGGGCAACGATTTCGACGAACGCCCGTTTGTCGCCCGTCCTCGAGGCGTGGACCAAATCAGCATCGGCTGTGGCGGCGCGATCCGACACGCGTGCCGGTTCTGCCAATTGCTTTTTTGTGCGCCATCGAAACATGATTCACCGTTCTACCGGGTTGATGCAGCGAGTTCACGATCGGTGACAGGAATGTTTTCAGAGTTGCGCGGTGTTGACTTGATTCAAAAAACGACGGCTCATTCCCGCAGATATGAAAACATTCCTGATCGGTTCCATCGTGGCACTCACAACCACCTTCGCAGTTTGCGCTGCAGATTCAGAGGACGGCTTCGTCCAGATCTTCGACGGCAAGACATTCGATGGCTGGAAAATTGCCGAGCCTGAGAAGAAGTCCTGGCGCATCGAGGATGGCGTGTTGATCGCAAACGGCGAACCTTCGCACATTTACTACGTGGGCGATGAAAAGCCGTTCAAGGATTTCGAATACAAGGTGGACGTGATGACCGAGCCGAACTCGAATGGCGGCATCTACTTCCACACCAAGTTCCAGGAGAAGAGCTGGCCCAAGACTGGGTTCGAGTGCCAGGTGAATGTGACCCACGCGGATTGGAAGAAGACCGGCAGCCTCTATGACGTCGCCAATCTCGGCGTCACACCGTCGCAGGACAAAAAGTGGTGGACGCAACACATCACCGTCAAAGGCAACAAAGTCACAGTGAAGATCGATGGCAAGACGGTGCTGGAATACAACGAGCCTCCCGGCGCGCAGCCCGGAAAAGATTTCACGCGCAAGATCAGCGAAGGCACATTTGCCTTCCAGGCCCACGATGCGAAGAGCGTCGTTCGTTACAAGAACGTGCGCGTGAAGCGGCTGTGATGGAGCGCGGCGAACGCCGCTCCACTCAACGCGGCGGGTTTTGCTCTCGCGACACTGAACGGCCTCTGTCCGAAGAGGCCTTCATGGCGCGACGAGCGAATCGTCCGACGTACAGCAGCGCCAGGACCGCCGCCGTGGCGATGCACAGCTTCA
>DATHEW010000523.1:0-2896 GCA_035318425.1 Candidatus Acidiferrum sp.
GAGTGCGTGCTGCTGTCGGTATCGATTCAGAATCGCCGCGGCGTTTCGCTCGCACCGACGAATGTCGTTCTGCGCAGTCTCTCGCAGAACGCGCTGGTCACAATGGCCGAGGCTGTTTATCTGCCTGTGCCCGGTGGTGGAGTCACGGCCGGCTCGCCGCTGTTTCAGATTCGCACGGCTACCAATTTCGTTTGTGGCTCGCCCGTGTCGTTGGAACTTCAGATGAGCGTCCCTGGCGAAGGCACGTTCGCGATTCCTTTCACCATTCCTGGCAGCACCAATTGCGGTTTGGCCGGCGGCGGCTGGTGCGATAGCTGCCAAATGATCGTCGGTCAACTCACGACCAACCTGCCGATGATGCCTGTTCTCGATTACACGGGCGCGCCGAGTTCCTGCGCCGTGCCGGCCCTGTGCCCTGGACCTGATACCAACACGAATCATCCGCCCACCGGACAGTTTCTTGTCCACGCCTACACCAACACCACGGCGAACGAACTCTGCGTGAGCGCGCAAGTGCGCTCGGCGTGTGGGACGCCCGCGACATCTTTCGGTGTGGCGGCCTACCTCGGTTCATTCGACACGAACAACCTGTGCGCCGGTTATCTCGGCAACGCGGGAGTGATCTCGCGTCCGTTCTCGTTCCGCGTGCCGGCTGGGTCGAACTTCGCGGTCGTGGTCACCGCGCGTCTGACGAATATGGATTGCGAAACCTACACGCTGGAACTCTTCGGCCTGCCCTGTCCGCCGCCGCGATTACAGATCGCGAAGGATATCGCGCCAAACAAAGTGCGGGTCGATTGGAGCACGGCGTATCCTGGCTGGACTTTGCAACGGGCCGACAAAGTTCTCGGTGCTTTCACCAACTCCGCGCTCACGCCCGTGATCTTCGGCGGACGCTACGTGCAAACAAATCTGAGCGCTGTGAACAACGAATTCTTCCGGCTCACGAAATAGATATGTCGGCGCCTTGCAGGAGAATGGCAGAGCAGGGTGAGAAAATCGAATGCGAGACCGCGCGAACTTCAAGCCGCAGCTTTGTCGCTCTTGCGGCGGAGCAGGGGCTTGGCTTCGCCGCGGACGACGGCGGCGGTGATCTTGATTGCCGCAACGTCGTCGCGGCTGGGAATTTCGTACATCACATCAAGCATCAGCTTTTCAATGAGGCTGCGCAGGGCGCGGGCGCCGGTTCCTTTTTTGCACGCTTGCGCAGCGAGTGCCTTCAAGGCGTCTTCTGAAAACTCGAGCTCAACGTCTTCGAGCGACATCAGCTTGGCATACTGCTTGGTCAACGCATTGCGCGGCTCCGTCAGAATTTGGACCAGTTGCTCTTCCGTTAGCTGCTCAAGCACTGTGGTCATCGGCAGGCGGCCGATGAATTCCGGGATGAACCCGTAGCTGATCAAGTCCTCCGGCTCGACGTGCTGAAGAATTTCATCACGCTCAAAATCAGCGACTCGTTTGCCGTCTTCCACGGCGCCGAAGCCCATGACGCGATTTCCCAGCCGGCGTTGAACGATCCGTTCCAATCCCACGAATGCGCCGCCACAGATGAACAAAATGCCGCCTGTGTTGACTCGAATGTATTCCTGCTGGGGATGTTTTCGTCCACCTTGCGGAGGAACGTTGCAGATCGTGCCTTCGAGGATTTTCAGCAACGCCTGCTGCACGCCTTCGCCGCTGACGTCGCGAGTGATGGAGACGTTCTCGGTCTTGCGCGCGATCTTGTCGATCTCGTCGATGTAAACGATCCCGCGCTGGGCGCGCTTCACGTCGTAATCGGAATTCTGGAGCAGGCGGAGAATGATGTTCTCCACATCTTCGCCCACGTACCCGGCCTCGGTGAGCGTCGTTGCGTCTGCAATGGCAAACGGGACATCGAGCACGCGGGCGAGTGTGCGGGCGAGGAGAGTCTTTCCCGAACCGGTATTGCCAATGAGCAGGATGTTGCTCTTCTCGATTTCAACATCGCCTTCGCGCTGTGATTTAAGCTCATCACCGCCCTTGGTCTGGGCTGGCTCGTGAATGACGCGTTTGTAGTGATTGTGAACCGCGACTGCCAAAGTCTTCTTCGCCTGATCCTGACCGATGCAATACTTGTCGAGGTAGTTCTTGATCTCCACCGGCTTCGGCACTGAGTTGATCAGCGCCGGCTTCTTGGTCTCGATCGCAGCGAGTTCCTTATCCAAGACGCTCTTGCAGAGGATGACGCAGTTGTCGCAGATGTAAACCCCCGGCCCCTGAATAAGCTTCTTCACCTCTGCGTGAGATTTCCCGCAGAAGCTGCAAAGCGTGATATTCGTCGGCCGCGCCATTGATGGAAACTTACGGGATCAGGGAGGTGCGGTCAGGCAAATTCGTCATTTCCTTGCGGGAAACGACCACTTCATCCACGAGGCCGAATGCCTTCGCCTCGTTTGGTGACATGAAATTGTCGCGGTCACATGCTTTCTCGACGACGTCGTACGACTGCCCGGTGTGCTTGGAGAGAATTTCATTCAAGCGCTGCTTGAGCTTGAGCATGTACTTCACGCGAATTTCCACGTCTGTCGCCTGGCCTTCAGCGCCGCCTAGCACCTGGTGAATCATGATGTTTGAATTCGGCAGCGCGTAACGCTTGCCCTTGGTTCCACCCGCCAACAAGACCGCGCCCATGCTCGCGGCTTGGCCGATGCAGTACGTGTTCGTGTCGCAAGTCAGGAACTGCATCGTGTCGTAGATCGCCAGTCCCGCCGTCACGCTGCCGCCGGGCGAGTTGATGTAGAGATGAACGTCCTTCTTCGGATCACTCATTTGCAGAAACAGCATCTGGGCGATGATCACATTCGCGACCATGTCGTCGATCGGCGTGCCGAGAAACACAATACGATCAACCAGCAGGCGTGAGTAGATGTCGTAG
>DATHEW010000524.1:0-4621 GCA_035318425.1 Candidatus Acidiferrum sp.
CAGATGGCGCAGATTTCACAGATCAAAATCTGCGTCATCTGCGAAATCTGTGGACCCTCTCCATGAACCTCGACCCTGTTGTGCCTGAGAGCGGCGTCGCTTCGGACTTGCCGCCCGCAGTCCACATCGACTCCGGCGCGCCCGAACCTGCGTGGCAATCCGGGTTGCGCGGGAAGCCACCAAGTCCGCTTCGCAGGAAAGTCTCGCCTTCGCTGAATCAAACCATGTGAAATGTTGGCCGTGAAAGCTGGGGACTTTTTCCATCGCAGCGCGGCACTTGTTTGCCTCGCGATCTTCATTTCCATTTCGGCGCGCGCGGAGGATTGGCCGAATTGGCGCGGACCGCAGCGTAATGGCATCTCCACGGAATCAAACTGGCGCGATACCTGGCCTGCTGATGGTCCTCCGATCGCATGGAAGGCACAGATCGGCCTCGGTTTCTCATCGTTTGTCGTCGCGGATGGACGCGTCTTCACCATGGGCCACGCGAACGATCAGGACACCGTGTGGTGCTTCGATGCCGATTCCGGCAAAGTGATCTGGAAGCATTCGTATCCGTCGGAACTCGGCGATAAATTTTTCGAGGGCGGCACTACCGGCACGCCGACGGTGGTGGGTGAACATCTGTTCGTTTTGAGCCGCTGGGGCGACACGTTTTGTTTCGAGGCCAAGACGGGAAGGATTGTCTGGTCGAAGAACGTGCAGAAGGAAACTGGCATTCGCATTCCCGATTGGGGTTTCACCGGAGCGCCGCTCGTGCATGAGAATCTCGTGGTGTTGAATGTCGGGGATGCCGGACTTGCGCTCGACAAGAGCACGGGAAAAATCGTTTGGAAGTCTGCGGACAAGAACGCCGGTTACTCCACGCCACTCCCCGTGCAGCGTGATGGCCAATCGATCGCGTGGATCGGCAATCGCGGCGCGTACGTCGCGGTTCAATTGCGCGACGGCAAGGAAGTTTCGCGTATCCGCTGGGTCACGCAGTACGGCGTGAACGCTGCTGACCCGATCATCGAGGGCGACAAGATTTTCGTTTGCAGCGGTTACGGCAAAGGCGGCGCGCTGTTCAAGCTCGGCGGTGCGCAGCCGGAAGAATTGTGGAAGACCAAGCAGCTTCGCACGCAGATGAATGGTGCAGTCCTGGTGAACGGACATCTTTACGGCGTGGACGGCGACACCGTAGAGAAAGCCGGCCTCAAATGTCTCGACTTCGCGACCGGCGCTCAAAAATGGGCGCAGCTCGGGTTCGGCTCCGGCGGCGTGATCGCGGCGGACGGCAAACTCATCGCGATCAACGGCACAGGCGAGTTGATTGTCACGCCAGCGGTTCCATCGGGATTCAAACCCGTCGCGCGCGCGCAGGTTCTCGGCGGCAAAACATGGACCGCTCCAGTTCTCGCGAATGGCCGCATCTATTGCCGCAACAGTCGCGGAGACCTCGTGGCCGTTGATGTGCGTAAGAAGTGATTGCCTGAACCTCCATGAAGTTGAATCGACGTCAGTTCATTAGGAGCGCCGCTGCCGCGAGCGTGGCGTTTAACGCATGGCCGCTCGCCGCCGCTGAGCCCGGCCGCAAATTTCGCATCGCGCTGATCGGCTCGGGTTGGTGGGGGAAGAACATTCTCAAGGAAGCGATAGCGAGCGGACGCGTGAAGGTCACTGCGCTCTGCGACGCGGATACCAACATCCTCGAAGTCGCCGCCGAGCAGGTAAATGACCTGAGCGGCGATTCACCCAAGGTTTATCAGGATTTCCGCGAACTGCTGGAAAAGGATAAACCCGAGGTCGTCATCATCGCGTCGCCCGATCATTGGCACGCCTTGCAGACCATTGCGGCGCTCAAAGCTGGCGCGCATGTATTCGTCGAAAAGCCGACTGGTCACACGATCAACGAGAGCCGCGCGATGCTTCACGCCGCCCGCGATGGCGGGCGCGTGGTGCAGGTGGGATTGCATCGCCGCATCGGCCCGCATCATGTGAGCGGGATGAAGTTTTTGAAATCCGGCGCCGCAGGCGATGTCGGCATGGTGCGCCTCTTCGCCCACAGCGGCGGCGGCAAGGAAACGCCATCGCTGAACAGCACACCGCCCGAGAGCATGGACTGGAACATGTGGTGCGGCCCGGCGCCGATGCGGCCGTTCAACTCGAAGATTCATCCCGGCGGCTGGCGCCACTATCTCGATTACGGCAATGGCACGCTCGGCGACTGGGGCGTTCACTGGCTTGATCAAGTGCTCTGGTGGGCTGACGAAAAATATCCGCATCGCATCTACTCGACGGGTGGGCGCCCGATCCGTGGCGATGCCGTGTTGAACGACAAAGAGCAGACCAGCGACGCACCGGATCATCAGGTGGTCGTTTACGATTTCGCGAAATTCACCTGCGTTTGGGAGCATCGCCGCTTTGGCGAGAACAACGCCGAGAAGCACAAGCTCGGCTCTTACTATTACGGCACCAAAGGCACACTACACATTGGCTGGCGCGATGGCTGGACGTTCCATCCCGCGAACTCGCGCGACAAAATCATTCACGAAGACGCGCAGCTTCAGGAACCCGATGGGCACAATCTCAAACTGCTCTGGGCGGATTTTCTCGTAGCGATTGATGGCAACACGAAAGGCGTGGCAAGCATCGAACTCGCGCACCGCGCCTCGGTGTTGCCGTTGCTCGGCATGATTTCATGGCGAGTCGGGCGAAGCATCAACTGGGACGGTGCGAAGGAAATAATCACCGGCGACGCCGACGCGACCAAACTGATGAGCCGCCCGTATCGCGCGCCGTGGGTGTATCCAGCGGCGTAGGCTGGCGCGAGAGCAGTTTCAAGTTCAGTAAATCCGAACTTCACACCGTGACGCAGCGGGCTAGATTTCAACCGCATGAAAAAGACATGGGTTAAAATTCTTCTCGGGCTGGTCGTTCTCATCATCATTGCGGGCATCCTCGCCGTTGTCTTCATCGGCACCATTGTGAAGTCGGGCGTTGAAAAAGTCGGACCGATGGTGGCGAAGGTTCCTGTCACGCTGGAGAGTGCCGCCATCTCGATCTTCGGCGGCAGCGGTAGCCTGAAAGGTTTTGTGATTGGCAATCCCGAGGGCTTCAAGACGGCGCAAGCCATCAAGGTTGACAAGGTTTCCGTCTCCATTGCTCCCGGCTCCGTGCTCAAGGAAAAAAAACACATCCGCTCCATTGTCGTGGAAGCGCCGGACATCACTTACGAAACAGATTTGCGCGGCAGCAATCTCGGCAAGATTCTTGACAACGTTTCCGGCAGCGCATCTCAAGACGAAAAAGCGCCAACGAAAGATGAGCAGACGACGAAGACGAAATTGCAAGTGGACGAGTTCGTCATCACCGGCGCGAAAGTCACTGTTTCTTCTGCGATGGTCGGCTCCGCAACGATTCCGCTGCCCGAGATTCGACTCAACAATCTAGGCCAGGGCCCGGAAGGCATCACGCCTGCGGAGTTGAGCAAGAAGGTGCTGACGCTGGTGCTGAACGAGACGACTAAAGCCGTCGCGGGAAATCTCAACAAGCTCACCGATCCTGCCAAGGCGCTCGGCACCGGCGCGACGGATCAATTAAAGAAGGGCGCCTCCGGCCTCGGCGATCTCCTCAAGAAGAAGGAAAAGTAGAACGTCTTTTTTCCTAATCCAACGTGATCGCCTTCTTATCTCTCCCCGAAGAGAGAGTAAGAACAGGATTACAATTGGGATTACGAGCTGAAGGAAAAGCTACTTCACCGACTTCGGACTGATGATGAACTCCAGCAGGTCAGCCATGTCCTGCGGAGCCATTCCCAACTCGACGCCTTCGGGCATCATCGATTTGTCGCTGCTGCGGAACACCGCGATCGATGAGCGCGGAATCTGTTCCGTCACGCCGCCCGGCATCTTGATCGTAAGCGTCTGAGGATTGTCGCCCGCTACGATCCCGTAATAGGCATCGCCGTCTTTCGTCTCGACGGTGTAAGCCATGTAGCTCGACGCCACTTCTGCATTCGGATCCACGATGCTGGTGAGCAACTTCTCTTTCCCATTCGTGACCACCGACGCGAGATCGGGACCGACGTAAAATCCTTCCTTGCCCACGTGATGGCATGACGCGCAGCGCTCGGAGAAAATCTTGTGACCTCGCCTCGTGTCGCCTTTCAGGTCGAGCGCAGGGCGAAACTCCTTCAACACCTCACTACGTGTGGATGCCTTCGGCGCGAACACCATGAAGGCGCGATTGCGAATGGAGGTTTCAGTCACAGCAAACAGGCGCTGCAAATCCGCCGGAGTGAATTCGCTGCGCAGCACGTTGTTGTTCTCCACTTCATCGAGAAGGATCGCCGTGTCCGCGGGACGCGCGAGTAACAACGAGATCGCGTGCGACCGCGTTTGCGGCGCGAGATCATGCCAGCGCATCAACAGATTCGTGACGCCGCGGCCATCGTGGAAGAACACGAGCGATTCCGTCGCGGCGATTTGGAGAGCGGGTGAAACGCTGATGTGCAGCAACACGTTCAATGCGTCGCCGCTTGCTTCGTAACTCGTGAATCGCAGCAAACGCGCGGCGGTGGCGCGTTGTGCCGAAGTGGAGTTCGTGCTGGTGACCGTCGCCCGCGCTCGATCGAACAGCG
>DATHEW010000525.1:0-9192 GCA_035318425.1 Candidatus Acidiferrum sp.
CGGCGTGCCGGCGATTTATGATGACGCGGAAGCATTGCTCGCCCGCGAGAAGCTCGACTTCACCGACATCATCACCGACGTGGACACGCACGCGCCGTTGGTGGAACTCGCGGCGAAACACAAGGTGCCGGTCATTTGCCAAAAGCCGATGGCGCCGACGCTCGCGCTGGCGGAGGGCATGGTCACGACGTGCAAATCCGCCGGTGTGCCGCTGGCGATTCATGAGAACTGGCGATGGCAAACACCGCTGCGCGAACTGAAGCGCGCACTCGATTCCGGCGTGATCGGACGCGTGTTTCGCGCGCGGGTCGATTACTGCAACAGCTTCCCTGTCTTCGAGAATCAGCCGTTCCTGAAAGAGTTGGAGCAGTTCATCCTCACCGACATCGGCAGCCACATTCTCGACGCAACGCGATTTCTTTTCGGCGAAGTACGCACGCTCTGTTGCCAGACGCAGCGAGTGCATCACGACATCAAGGGTGAAGACGTGGCGACTGTGATGATGGGCATGCACTCCGGAGCGACGGTCGCCTGCAACATGAGTTACGCGAGCCGCGTGGAGCACGATCGGTTTCCCGAGACGTTCGTGTTCGTGGAAGGGGAACACGGCTCCATTGAGCTAGCGCCGGATTTCTGGCTGCGCATCACGACGAAGGACGGCACGCAGTCGCGCCGCGTTCCGCCGCCGTTCTACGTATGGGGGGATGCGCGCTACGCGCTGGTACACAGCAGCATCGTGGCGTGCAACGCGGATTTGTTGCGCGCATTTCAAACGAACACTCCGGCCGAAACGAGCGGTGAAGCCAATTTGAAAACGGTAAAGCTCGTTTTCGCGGCGTACGACTCCGCGAATACCGGACGCGTTGTAATTCTATGAAGTTTTGCCACAGAGACACTGAGTCACTGAGAGTAGAAACTCTCTGCGTCTCTGCGCTTCTGTGGCTAGTGAATCAAACATGAAAACCCTGACTCTCATCGGCGCCGGCGGCAAAATGGGCTGCCGCATCACCAACAACGTGAAGCACAGCGATTGGAAGGTGCATTACCTCGAAGTCAGCGCGCCCGGCATTCAGCGGTTGGCCGACTGCGGTGTGAGTTGTTCTGATTCCACCGAGGCATTGTCCAGCGCTGACGTCGTGATCTTCGCCGTGCCTGATGTGGCCATCGAGGCGGTGACAAACGAAATGGTGCCGCGGTTAAAAACCGGCGCGCTCGTCGTGCTGCTCGATCCCGCTGCGCCGCTTGATGGCAAAGTCGCGCAACGCCCGGACCTCGGCTATTTCATCGCGCATCCGTGTCACCCATCGGTCTTCAACTGGGAGCCAACCGAACAAGCGTTCCGCGATTTTTACGGTGGCATTTCGGCGAAGCAAGCTGCGGTCTGCGCGTTGATGAGCGGTGACGAAAAATTTTACGACGTTGGCGTGGAAGTAACGAAGTTGATTTACCAACCAGTGAGCAAAATCCATCGTGTGACACTGGAGCAAATGGCGATCCTCGAACCGGCGCTCGTCGAAACCCTCGCGCAGACCTGCATGGAAATCGTGAAGGAAGGTTACGACCGCTCGGTTGCGAAAGGTGTTCCCGCCGACGCTGCGCGCGACTTTGTGCTCGGGCATCTGCGCATCCAGATCGCGGTGCTCTTTGGCGAGGTGAACGGAACCTTCTCCGACGCCGCCTACAAAATCAGCAAGCGCGCCAAGCCGGTACTATTCAAAGACGGCTGGCAGAAGATCTTCGAGATGGACGACATCCGCGAACAGGTGCGGGACATCACGAAGAAGTAACAGTCAATCCAAGTGACCAGAGTGAGTAACATTCCGTCAGAAGGCTGGATGCCATTCTCCCTTTCCCCTCAACGGAGAGAGGGGTGGAAGCGTGCCGAAACCTTCGCAAGAGAACTGCGCCTTGGGCGGCACTACCCCTCACCCTCATTCCCTCTCCCCGTTGAGAGGAGAAGGAGGCCTCGGTTCAGACGCTCGGGGCAGATCACATCTCGTTGCTCTTTCTGCGCATGAAACTCGGCATCAGCAGTTACACATTCGGGTGGGCCGTCGGAGTGCGAAATTCAGAGCTCGCGCAGCCGCTTGATGAAAATGGTTTGCTCGACAGGGCGCGCGACCTCTGCTTGAAGCTGTTGCAGATCGGCGACAACCTTCCATTGCACACGTTTGATGAAGCGCGTCTGGCAAGGCTCGCTGAACGTGCGGCGCGGGAACGTGTGCAGATCGAAGTCGGCGCGCGTCGGCTCGTGCCCGAGCGCGTTGCTGAATACGCGCGCATCGCTCGCCGGTTGAACGCGAAGCTGATTCGCTTTGTGATCGATGATGCAGATTTTCATCCGAAGCCCGAGGAAGTCACCGCCATCCTGCGTGACTGCGCGCCAATGCTCGACGGGCTCCTGCTCGGCATTGAGAATCACGACCGGTTCAATGCGGCGACATTGCGGGACATGATCGAGCGCGCAGGCAGCGAACGGATTGGCGTCTGCCTTGACACTGCCAACTCACTCGGCGCAGGCGAGGGCATCGGTACTGTCGCGGAAACGCTCGCGCCGTTGGTGTTGAATCTGCACGTGAAAGACTTTCACATCGCTCGCGTGCCTCACCTCATGGGTTTCACGGTCACCGGACGACCGGCCGGAAGCGGTTTTCTCGAAGTGCCGCGGTTGCTGAAGCAGCTCTCGTCCGCTCGGCGCTGCGAAACGGCAATTCTGGAACTGTGGACACCGCCGGAGCCGCAACTCGAAGACACGATCGCAAAGGAAGCCGCGTGGGCGGCGCAAAGCATTCAGTATCTGAAACCATTTTTCACGTTATGAAATCTCTCTCTATGAACCACAAGGTGGGGCGTCGCTGTCCTCAACGCTCCGCGCCACGCGAAGACCGGACGCGGAAGAACTTACAGACGCCTCGCCCCGGCGCGTTGAGGACTGCGACGTCCTGCCATCCCTCGTTTCCTGCAGGGGCGGCACTCCTGTTTGTCGCGCTAGCGATTCTTTTTCTCACTGGATGCAACAAGTCGGATTCGACAGCTCCCGCCCCGGGCGATGGCAAGCAACTCACCATTGGCGTTTCGTTCGAGACGTTGCAGACGGAGTATTGGGTGGCCGGTTTCAACGCGATCAAAGGCGAGTTGAAACAGCGCAACATCAAGATGCTCGAAGCGGTGGCCGACGGAGACGCGAACAAGCAACTCGAGCAGGTGCGCAATTTCATCACACGCAAGGTGGATGGCATCATCATCGTGCCGAAGGACGCGAAGACGATCATTCCATCCATCAAGGCGGCGAACGCAGCGAACATTCCCATCGTGCTGTTCAATCGTCCGGCGGATGCGAGCGCGGGAACGAAATCAGTGGCGGTCGTGGCAGATAATTTTGCGCTCACCAAAGAAACGGTCGCCTACATGATCGGCGAGGCGAAGAAGTCCGGGAAGAAGCACAAGGCCATGGTCATCATGGGCGATCTCGGTGACATCAATGCCATCGGGCGCCGCGATGGCTTCGACGCGGCGGTGAAAGAAGCACCCGACGTGATCGAGGTTGTGTCACGGGTGCCGAGCGAGTGGAACCAGGAGAAGGCGCAAGCCGGCGTGGTGAATGCATTGCAGGCCAACCCAGACATCTCGTTCATCTTCACAAGTTCGGATTTTCTTTTCCCCAGCATCATCAGCGCGTTGAAGAGCAGCGGGAAGTACAAGCAGATCGGCGAGCCTGGCCACGTGATCCTCGGCGGCTTCGATGGTGACGCCACGGCTTACCAGATGTTGAAGGACGGCTACCTCGATGCCACGGGCGTACAGGACGTTTACTTCGAGGCGAAAGCTAGTGTGCAAGCGGTGCTGGATATGCGCGAAGGCAAGCCCGTGGCCGAAGTGATCAAGGATCCTGGCTTCGTGATCCATCAGGCGAACCTGAAGGAGAAAGCGCCGCAGATGTGGGGCGCCAACGTGAAGCAGTGACGGCGACTTCCGATCCAGGCGCGCGTCCGGCGAATAAGTTCGCTGCCGTTTTTGCGTCCGAATATCTCGTCCTCGGCCTTTGCGTTTTTTATTTTCTCGCGTTCGCGCCATTCACCGAAGGCTTCGCGTCGCGCGGCAATTTCTCCAATATTCTGATCACGCTGCTGCCGTTGTTCATCCTCGCGATCGGACAGACGGTGGTGCTCATCACAGCCGGCATTGATCTATCGATGACGTCCACCATCGCGCTGACGAGCGTGGTTGGTGGCATGGTCATGAGCGGTGAGAATGGATGGCTCTCCAACAATCCGACCGCGATGCCCGTGGCCATCATCGCGATGCTCGTTGTCGGCGCGCTGGTTGGGTTGCTGAATGGTTTTGCGGTCACGGTGCTGCGAATGCCCGCATTCATCGTCACGCTCACGACAATGATGTTTGTGGGCGGCTTCGCGGTGTGGCTCACGAAATCGAAGAACATCGGCGGGCTGCCGGAATCCTTCCTCGCCATCGGCAATCAGCTTTGGCTGGCGCTGCCACTCACGCTCACCGTCGCGATCGTTGCGCATGTGATGCTGAGCCGATCTTTGTTCGGGCGCTGGCTGTATGCGGTGGGACACAACAGCCGCACGGCTTACGTCTCTGGAGTTCCGGTCACGGGAGTCACGTGCTCGGCCTACGTCGTGAGCGGTGTGTGTGCGGCTCTCGCCTCCGTGTTGCTCACTGCCGATGCGCAAACCGCCTCTCCCGTGCTCGGCCGCAACATGTTGCTCGATGTGATTGGCGCGACAGTGATCGGCGGCACCAGTCTCTTCGGCGGGAAAGGGAAAGTGCTCTGGACCTTCTTCGGCGTGCTCTTCCTCAAGCTGATTGATAACAGTCTGAACCTGCGCAATCTCGCGGACTGGGACATTCGCATCGTGAAGGGCGGAGTGATCCTGGTTGCGGCGATGCTGGACGCGTTGAGGAACAGGCTGGCCGTTCGCGGATCGTAGTGCGTTTGCAGCCATGGATTCCAGGAACCCTCAGCAACCAAAAGACACACCGCTGCTGGAATTGCGCGGGATCGAGAAATCCTTCTTCGGTGTGCGTGTGCTGAAGGGCGTCGATGTTCGTGTCGATGCGGCGCAGATCGTTGGGCTCGTCGGAGAAAACGGCGCCGGCAAATCAACGCTCATGAACATCCTGGGCGGGAACTTGCAGCCGGATCGCGGCGTGATGCTCTTGAACGAAGAGCCATTTGAACCGCGACACCCGACAGATGCGAAGCGGTTGGGCATCGCGTTTGTTCACCAGGAGCTGAACCTGTTTCCTAATCTCAGCATCGCAGAGAATATTTTCCTGACGTCATTCCCGCGCGCGGGCGGTCCGTTCATCGCGCGCCGGCAACTGCACGTAAAGGCCGCTGAGTTGCTGCGCGAAGTGGGCCTGGAGATTTCGCCAATCGCGCTCGTGGAGGATTTATCCGCAGGTGAACGTCAGCTTGTTGAAATTGCCAGGGCTCTGAGTGTATCGCCTCGCTTGATCATTCTCGACGAACCCACCACGTCACTCAGCACGCGAGAAACCGCCACGCTATTCGCTTTGATGAATCGGCTGCGCGAGCGCGGTTTGGCGATGATTTACATTTCCCACATCCTCGGCGATGTCCTGCGGCTTTGTGACGAGATCGTCGTGCTGCGCGATGGCGAAGTGGTTGGAAACGGACTGCGCGCGGAGTTCACGGCGGAGCGGATGATCTCGTTGATGGTGGGACGGGAATTGGACCAGCTTTATCCGCATCGAACGCGTCCGGATCAAACGACGGAGAATTCTAAAGCGGCGGCGTTGCTCGAAGTGCGCGGCATCACTCAGCCTCATATCGTTCGGGACGTTTCGTTCACACTGAACCGTGGTGAAGTGCTCGGCATCTCCGGGCTCATGGGCGCTGGTCGCTCCGAGTTGGCGCGCATCCTCTTCGGGCTCGATCCGTATGAGAGCGGCGAGATTCTGCTGAATGGGAAACAAGTCCAGTGCTGCGGTCCGCGTGAGCGGGTTCAACAGGGTTTTGCGTTTGTGACTGAAGATCGGCGGCACGAAGGTCTCTGCCTGGAAGCGACGATTGCGGACAACATGGCGCTCGTGGCGTTGCGGCGACACGCGAAACAGTCGTTGAAACTTCTGAACCTGAACACCTGGCGTGACGCGGTACGAAGAACGCGCGAGGCGGTGAAACTGAGTTCTGGCGCGCGGGACGCGCAAGCCGTTCGAACGCTGAGTGGCGGCAATCAACAGAAGGTTGTGCTCGGCAAATGGCTCATGTCCGAGCCTCATGTTTTCATTCTTGACGAGCCGACGCGCGGTATCGACGTGGGGGCGAAGTTCGAGATTTATCAACTCATTCATCGACTCGCTGATGAAGGCGCCGGTGTGCTGGTGATCTCGTCTGAGATCGAGGAACTCATCGGAATTTGCGATCGCATTCTCGTGATGAACAGGGGCGAGATTCGCGATGAATTGCGCCGCGATGAATTTGATCGCGAGCGCATCTTGCGCGCGGCGTTGCTTGAAGGAGCGGGGACGGTCACGTCCGCACGAACATGATCCCGCGACCACTAACGAAGTCGTTGATCACGCAGACGAAACCCTCCGCGCTCCTGCTGGTGCTGAACAACGCGTCGCTTCTGCTATTCGCCCTCGTGCTCGTCATCTTCGCAGCGCAGGCGCCCACATTTTTCACGGGCAACAATCTGCTGAACATCCTGATCCAGTCATCGTCCACCGTGATCGTCGCCACCGGCATGACCTTTGTGTTGCTCACCGCGGGCGTGGATTTGTCAGTCGGGGCCGCAATGTTCGTAGGTGCTGCGGTTTGCGGAAAGCTGTTGTTGGGCGGCAGCCCGCTTCCAGCCGCGCTGGCCGCAATGCTTGGTGTGGGAATCATGTTCGGCGCGGTCAACGCCGTACTAATCACGCGCCTGCGTATCGTCGCATTCATCGTGACGCTTGCGATGTTGTTTGCCGGACGCGGCTTTGCGCTGCGGATCACGGAAACGCGCGCTATGAATTTGCCGGATGTGCTGCTCCAACTTGGCGCGGCGAAAATCATTGGCGTGCCGGTGCCGGTGCTGGTCTTCGCGCTCGTCGCCGTTGCGGCGCAAATCATCCTGAGTTGCACATCATTTGGCCGGCAGCTTTATGCGCTCGGCAACAACGCTGAAGCCGCCCGCAAAGCCGGCGTTCACGTGCGGCGGCTCACGGCCAGCGTGTATCTCATCAGCGGGTTTTGCGCGACGCTCGGCGGGATCATTACACTGACGCAGCTCGGAGCCGTGGGTCCGAAGTTCGGCGAGAACTATGAGTTCAAAGCCATTGCGGCGGCGGTGCTCGGCGGCACCAGCCTGTTCGGCGGACGGGGGAAGGTGTTGCCCGGAACTGTTCTTGGCGCGGTGTTGATTCAATGTGTCGAGAACGGTCTCGTGCTCCTCGATGCTGACCCTTACCTCTATCCGCTGATCACCAGCGCGGTGATTTTTTTCGCCGTGCTCATCGACAGCACGCGCAACCAGATGCTCGCCCGGCTTTCGCGCCGGCGCATTCGCCATGAAGACCTGCCGGCGCGCGGAAATGATCCCGCGAGCACGCGTGCGTAGCCGCGTTGGATTTTTCGCACTTGCGTTTTGGGAGTGCGGCTTGGAAATTCTGCGTTCTTTATGGAAACAAGCGCCCCGCCATCGGCGGGCTTTTACAATTTTCTCGGCTGGCTCGAGGCCAACAAGAAGCGCGTGGCGATCATCGCCGCCGTTGCCGCGATCGTCGGTTGTGTCATCGGTTTGCTGGTGTGGCGCAGCTCGGAGCGTGAGAAAGAAGCCGCGCTGGCGCTCGCTTCGGTCCGCATGCCGCTCAGCCCGATCGAGCCGGTCCCGCCCGGAACGGCCGAAGCTTTTTTGAAGGTCGCGCAGGATTATCCGAACACTCCCGCCGCGCCGCAGGCGGTATTTCGCGCCGCGATGCTTTATTTTTCCAACGGCCAGTTCGTGCAAGCACAGGAGCAGTTCAACAATTTTCTGGCCAAATACGGTGACACGCCGTGGACCGCACAGGCGCGCTATGGCATCGCGGCCTGTCTCGATGCACAGGGAAAAACGCAGGAGGCGATTACGAAGTACAACGAGTTTGTGCGCGCGAACCCGGGCGATACCGCCGCCGACGATGCCCGCCTGAACCTGGCGCGGCTCTACGACAGGGCGAACCAGCCCACCGCCGCGATCGAGTTGCTGAGCAAGATGACGAATGCGGGACCGTTCACCGCGGTTGGCGCGGAAGTGCAGGATCGCATGAAAGCGTTGTACACGAAGTATCCAGACCTCGCGCCCAAGCGCGCGCCTGCGCCTGTAATGCGCGCACCCACGTCAGGTGGCGACGTGCCATTGATGTTGCGCAACGTGCCGAACACGCCGCAGCCAACACCTGCTCCGGGTGCCGCTGCTCCCGCGCCCGCGCCGGGAAGCGCTCCGAATGCGCCCGCCAATGCACCGAAAATCATCTTGCCCACGCCGGGACAAAACAATCAGCCAGGCAATTGAGTTAAACATCACTGCCGACACTTCGGCGGAGTGAGGTTTTCATTCGGGACTGCCACGATGCGCTTCTTGATCAGGCAACCGCAGATTTCAAACAAGGAGAGTTGATGAAGCTGACAATCATCGGGACTGGCTATGTCGGTCTTGTCACCGGAGCGTGCTTTGCGGAAGTGGGTCATCACGTGATCTGCGTGGATAAAGATGAAAAGAAGATCGCGGTCCTAAAATCCGGCGGCATCCCCATCTACGAACCTGGCCTGAAAGAGATGGTGGATAGCAACGTCGCCGCAGGCCGTTTGCACTTCACCACCTCGACTGAAGAAGGCGTCCAAAACTCCGAGGTGATATTCATCGCCGTGCCCACACCACCCCAAGCGGACGGCTCAGTGGATCTCAGCTTCATCGAAGGCGTCGCCCGTGAAATCGCCAATGCGATGACGAGCTACAAGGTCGTGGTCGATAAGAGCACGGTCCCGGTACGGACGGGCGACAAGGTTTCGGAGACGATCAAGCGTTACTGCAAGGCGAAGGTGGATTTCGACGTCGTGAGCAATCCGGAATTCCTGCGCGAGGGATTTGCCGTCGAGGATTTGATGAAACCGGACCGCGTTGTCATCGGCGTGCGCACGCAGCGTCCGGTCGCGGCGATGAAGGAAATTTACGAACCGTT
>DATHEW010000526.1:0-6170 GCA_035318425.1 Candidatus Acidiferrum sp.
CCGCGGTCGAATCCGAAATGATTGCCCAGAGTTTGAATCATCATGAAGAGCAGCATGGCGAGCAGGCCGGTGACGATGAACGGCTTTGCTTCTGGCGGCGCGCCTGACCCTGTGCGAAACAGTGTCGAGGCCGCGAAAATAATCGTCACCATGACCGATGTGGCCCACATCATTTTCACTTCCGGCGCGCGCAGCATGGAACGGAAGGTGGCAAGACTCACGCCAGCCGCTTCATCAGGAACCCATGGGATGCGACGTTCGACCAGAAGCGATTTCCTTGGCGTTGGAGCATTGTCGGGTTCCTTTGCTTTGGCCGGAGCGATAGCGAGATCAGGGGCGAGCCGCGAACTATTGTCGCCGCGATAGAAGCGCACGGTCGCGGTGTAAGCGCGACGCAGCCCAAGCGCTCCGATGAGGAGACAACCACCGGTGGCGAGAAGGCTGGGCCAAACCCGTTGTTCCGCAATCGACTTTGCCGCGAGCGGTGCCCACAGCGGCGGAACGAACCGATGCACGTAAAGGTATGTGCTTAAGCGTTCCTCGTTGCGTTGCTTGCGTGTCTCGCGTCGCTCATTTCGTGCTTGTTCCCGGCTTTGGCCCTCTTTCACCGACTCGCGTCCGGTCCGCGCGAAGACGTTGAAATAGAGGTTGGGAGCCTGGCTGATGAATATGAAGGTGACGGTGATCCCGACAATAATGCTCCGTCGCCGGCGCGGGTTGGACATCAGCGACGCCAGCCAGCCACGCAGGCAGTACGTCCACGCCGAGATCATGAAGACGACGGAAAGCGACAGTGGAATGAGCAGTAGCATCGCCGGCGAGCGGCTGATGGCCAGGCCGAGAGAGAGCCCAAGCATCAACGGCACGCAGACCACGATGCTAAAGACGAAATGTGAAGCGATGTAATTGATGACGAAGATCTGCCCCAGGCTCACAGGCAGGTGCATGAGTCGTTGCAGGTCGATCAATTCGGATCGCTGCAACTCGGTCAGCAACCCCATCATCCAAAAAATCAGGAACAGCGCGATGAGAACATCCCACGTGATAAGAATGCGGAAGGGTGAATCGTCTCCCCAGAGAAAGATTCCGGCCAGCGTCGCGCCAATGAAGAGAGCCGTCGCCGTGATACTGGCCGCGACAGCAATGACGCCGGCGAGAATCGCGCCGAGGCGTCCGCCGCGCCGCCATTGGTTGCGTGTGAGTCGCGACCGGAGCCAGAGTACCGCCTTGAGTTGTTCGCGATCCACGTTAGCTCTCCAGCCAGCTCAACTTTTGCGCCTCGTTTTCACCTTGACCCACGACGGCGATGAACTTGTCCTCCAGCGAACCTTCACGTCGCAGTTCTTCCATCGTGCCCTGATAAACCAATTCGCCGCGCGCGATAATGCCCACCGCCGTGCAGAGCTTCTCGACAATATCGAGAACGTGCGAAGTGAGGAAAATCGTGGCGCCGCGTTGCACGCACCGGCGCAACGTATCGCGCAGCAGCCGTGAGGCGACGGCGTCAACTCCCTCGAACGGCTCATCCAGGAAAAGGAGGTCGGGATTTGGAATCAGCGCCGCAGCCAGAGCGAGCTTCTTCTTCATGCCGTGCGAGAACTCGAACGTGAGTTTTTTCTCATCACGATCGAGTTCCATGATCGCCAGCAACTCCGTGCTTCGCGTCCGCGCAACCTCCGGAGTGAGAGAGTACATCCGTCCGATGAAGGTGAGGTATTCGCGCGCGGTCAGATTGTCGAAGAGCGCCAGGTTCTCGGGCACCACGCCGATGCGGCGCTTGATCTCGAGGGCGCGTGACGGATTCGAAGTGTCTTCGCCCAGAACGCGAATCGTGCCGGCAGTCGGAGCCAGGAGGCCCGTCAGCATCTTGATCGTGGTCGATTTCCCGGCGCCATTCGGGCCTAGAAAGCCATAGAAACATCCGGCTTCCACTTGCAAGTTGATCTGGTTAACGGCTCGGAAGGTTCCAAAGTCTCGCGTGAGGCCGATGGTCTCGATCGCTGGGGTCATTGCCGTGAACGTAGGGAAACGGTCGCGGAGTTACAAGGGTGGCGAGATTCATCGGAGCAGATGCGTTTCTTATTTCCTGTCGCACTCTGCCCTTCCACACCGAAAAAACTCGGGCGGCGTTAGAACTCGTGCTCGCGGCGGAACACAAAATATTGTTGGCTGTTACGTCGTAAGAATATCCATGCGCACACGCATCCAGTCCGCCACCGGCCCGCGCGCTTTTACGCTGATCGAATTGCTCGTCGTCATCGCGATCATCGGAATACTCGCCGGCATGTTGGTTCCTGCGCTCGCGAAAGCGCAGGCCAAGGCGCGCCGAATCGCGTGCGTGAATGAACTGCGGCAGATCGGGCTGGCGTTTCGCCTGTGGTCCGATGATCACGAGGGAGAATTTTCATGGTGGATCGATCCACCTGAAGGAACGCGCACGATCGGTGAGGCATGGCAGCACTTTGCGTTTGTCTCGAATGAACTCGTCACACCCAAGGTCTTGCGCTGTCCGAGTGACGGAGACCGCATGCGGGCCGAGAATTTTGGCGCTGATCCAAACATCGGATTCAACGCTCTGAAGAATTCCGCCCTCAGCTACTGGATCGGTTGCGAAGCTGGCGATTACATGCCGAGCCACGAACTCGCGGGGGACCGCAACGCGATGGGTCGCAACAATCTCACCTGCGCCGTGGTCGGTCTCACCGGCTCCATTACATCGCTGAATCCGACTTACCCCGAGACGGAATGGGACAACACCATCCACGTGCGGGCCGGGAACATTGTGCTGGTGGACGGTAGCGTGCAGCAATTCGGCTATGCCGCGTTGCAGGATTTCCTCTGGAGCAGTGGCGACACGAATTTGAGCAACTGCATTCTCAAACCGTAGTGCCTAAACTCTTCGCGAATCGACATTAGCCAATTACGCTCGCACTCCGAGCCCGAGCTGCTGACGGCAATAGGCGATGCTGCGCTCGACCTGCTCCTTCTGGTAATCCTGATTCGCGGTCTTGCGATCTTTGCCAGCCGGTGCCTTCCACGCTTCACGTGGTGTGCCTTTCTTGGCGAGCGCAATGAACTTCGCAAAATCGCTCGCCCGCATGTGGGGCCAAGCTTTCCAAAAATCGCTCTTCAGATAACTCAGCTCACGATTGAAGCCTGAGATCGTCTCGATGTGAACGGGCACGTTGGGACAAAGCTCCGCGAAGCGGCCGAAGTATTTCTTCAGATCGAGCGTGCCGTCGCCCATGGCGGTCCATTGCGCGGTCGCGCCATTCGCGCTTTCCCACGTGGCGGAATCGCGCAGGCTGGTGCAGATCGTGTAGGCGCCGAGATTCTCCAAACTTTGCAACGGGTCTTCGCACGTCCACACGGCGTTGCCGGAATCCATGTTCGCGCCGACGTATTCCTTGCCAGCCTCCTCGATCAAACGCACCAGTTCCAACGAGTGAAGGTCGCCCGCGTGATTTTCCACGGCTATCTTCACGCCCGCGTCCATCGCCTTGGAGCGCTGGCTCTTCAAAACTTTCACCGTATCGGCAATGCGCGCATCAATGCTGCCCGGCGTATCGCGATCCTCGCCACCGCCCAGCACGACGCGAAACACCGGCGACCCGAGTGCCTTCGCCATGCGAATGCCGAGCGCGAGATGTTCTTCAGCGGTGCCCCAATCCTTTTTGAAACGCTTCGCCGTCGGACAAATGCTCCATGAGCCGAGCCAGACTTGAACGCCTTTATCCGCCGCCATCCTCCGCAGGTCTTTAAGGTAATCGTCCTCGAACTTCTCGAACGGGCCGAAGTCGGTGATGAATACGTTGTCGCATTTGATCTCAGCGGCGTAATCGATCAGACGCGGTGCTTTCCAGCCCATGTCGCGCACCGAGAAGTTATCGTAGCCCAGGCGGATGTTGAGCTTCTTCGGCGCGTCCGCTTGCGCAAAGGCCGCGGGCGCGAGCGACGCCACGGCAGCAACGGTGGACACAGATTTCAGGAAATCACGGCGCGTGGAATTCATGGTCGCGAATGCGTAACAACTCACGCGGTGTTTGCCAATCGCGCAATTGCGCAGAACACTCGCAAAAAATTTCTCGTGTTCTCCGAGTCGGCTGCGTTGAGATGAATGGAATGCGAGTACTGTTCGACCACCAGATGCCGTTCTCTCTGGCGCACGGTGGGTTCCAAACGCAGATCGAGCATAGCAAGGCGGGCTTGGAGCAAATCGGCGTCTCCACCAATTACCTTCGCTGGTGGGAAGACCGGCAGGACTGCGATATTTTACATTTGTTCGGAATCGCGCCCACCGTTTACTTGGACCTGGCAGCGGGAAAGCACCTGCACGTCGTGATGACCACGCTCTTTACAGAGACGTGCAACCGCTCCGACAGCCGGCTGCGGCAGCAGCGTTTCGTCACGCAAACGTTCCTCCGGCTGCCATTTGGCGGGGGCGTCAAACAGCAGTTGACCTGGCGCGCTTTCCAGAAATGCGCCTGCAATGTCGTGGGGCTCAAGGCGGAGCAGCAGGTGCTGGAATGTGTTTATGATGTTGATCCGGCGAAGATCGCGATCGTGCCACTTGGGTTGAGTGATCTGTTCTTGCAAGCCGGTCCGGCGATTCGCGATGAAACGCATCTCATCTGCACTGGTACCATCACGGAGCGAAAACATTCCGTGGAACTTGCCGAGTTCGCACAGAGCACCCGAGTGCCCGTGCTGTTCGTGGGAAAGCCGTACTCGACATCCGATCCATACTGGCTGCGCTTCGAGAGGCTGATCGATAACAAGCTCGTCAAATACCAGCCGCACGTTTCGAGCATCCCCGAGATGATCCAGCTATTAAAACGGGCGCGCGGATTCGTCATCATGAGCCAACACGAGAACTGGTGCTTATCGGCGCACGAGGCCGTCGCGTGTGGTCTGCCAATCCTTGTTCCGGACCAGAAATGGTCGCGCGAACGATTTGGCGCCGAGGCTCAATATTTTCACGAAGATGTATTACGGCCGGCTAATGCGGAAACGTTGCGCGCCTTTTACGAACGTTGTCCGACTCTGCCGTCGCCGAAAGTTCGCCTGTATAACTGGCGCGAAGTGGCGGCTGAGCTCTTGGCGGTCTATCGGCGCGTCGCGAGCACGTCCCGGTAAATCTCGAGATGTTTGCGGGCGACCACTTGGGGATGAAATCGCGCCTGCGCGGTTTCCCGACCTCGCGCCGCGAGTTGCTCTGCCAGATTGCGATCAACGAGCAGCCGTTCGACAGCCTCTCGCATCGAGGTGAGATCCAAGGGATCGCAGAACAGCCCATTGACGTTTGGTTCCACGAGGTCAGGCACGCCGCCCACATTCGCGGCCACGACCGGGATCTGCGCCGCCATGGCTTCGAGCACGGCCATCGGACAATTGTCCTCCAGCGATGGCAGGGCCAACATCCAAGCCTTGGAAAGCTCTTCTCTGATGCGATCTCGTCCCGAAAAATCAAGATGCTCGCACCATGACCTCTCCCGAATGAGGTCACGAAACTCATTCGAGAACGGGCGCCCCTCCGGCACCGCGCCAATGAACAGCACACGGAATCGATGTTTCTTCGCCAACGGATCCAGCGCCGTGATGAATCGATTCTGATTCTTCCGCGGCATCACGACGCCGATGCACAGAATGGTGGGCGGATCGGCGCGACGCGGTGAGGAGCCCGAAAAAAATGTTTCGTCCACCGCGTTGGGTAGCACCCAGGTACGCTTCGCCAGCGGCGCCATGGCTTCCTGCGTATAACGCGTGATGCATACCACGCCGTTCGAGCGCGGCACAGTGAAGCGTTCCAGTTTCGCCGCGAGCCACTCGTACGAGAATGGCTTCGCCTCATTCACGCGCGAGATGAGACGCATGTTTCCATGGATCGTCAGAACATTCGGGTAACCAGAGAACACAGCTTCCAGCGCGCAATCTCGTTCCGTGCCCTGACCATGCACGACATCGGGTTTCAATTCCCGCAGCTTCCGACGCACCGCCCGAATGCAGCCCTGATAACCTGTGCGCATCCAGCCCAACTTGGGAACATGAATGCTGTGGAAAAAAATATTGTCCGCGAGCTTCTCAGGCGAACGCATGGGCCGTTGAGTGCATGTCACCACATGCACCTGGCAGTCCTCGATGTGCTGAAACCCTTGCAGAAGCGCCTCGGG
>DATHEW010000527.1:0-2092 GCA_035318425.1 Candidatus Acidiferrum sp.
CGATTCAGAGTCAAAATCTTGAGCTGGTAAATTTGTGCCTGACGGACTTCTGCCTAGAGTGACTCATTAATCCTGAATACGAAGGCGAAATCAACAGTCGAAGCTTGCCGATGATTCCAATCGCTAAAATCTCAAAACTCACTGTCGTCCTTCTGACCGGCCTTTCGCTGGGAGTCCGCGCCGCGGAGCCCGCGAAACCGGACCCAGCGAAGAAGGAGACGCCCAAACACGTCGACATCAAGCAATTCTCCAAAAAGGTCGAGGATGTCGTCGTGCCGCTGCCCAATGAGGTTTTTGGCGCGCTCAACAAACTGGGCGGCGTCAATTGGCGCGAATATGTCCGGAACGACAAGGGAAATAATTTCACGGAACGGCCGCGGATCGCCCTCCTGCTCGGCGCGGTCATCGCCGACGGATTTATCGCCGTCCAGGCGGAAGACGCCCCGACGGTCAAGGAGATTGGGCAGCGCGTCCTGAACCTGGCCAAGGGCATTGGGGTGGGTAATTCGATCACGCCGCACGCCAAAGCGATCACGGAAGCGGCCGATAAACGGAATTGGACCAGCGTCCGCCAGGAACTGGATCGCACCCAAAACAGCGTGCAAACGGCGATGAACGAGGTGCACGACGAAAAGCTGTCCCAATTGGTCAGCCTGGGCGGCTGGCTGCGCGGCACGGAAGTTTTGACGGCGGTCGTTAATAAACGCTATTCCGAGGAGGGCTCGGAGCTTTTGCACCAGCCGGATTTGCTGGCTTACTTCGAAACCCGATTGCAAGCGATGCCGGAATTTAATTTGAAGCTTTTGCAGGATATTCACGCGGCGCTGGGCGAAGTGAAGCCGCTCATCGATGTTGGGGACGCGCATATTTCTCCCGCCTCGGTGAAGAAGATCAACGAAATCACCAGCCGGCTGGGTGATGCCATCACTAAGAAAACCCCTTAGCGCCATGATCCCACTTTTGAAATCAGCCGTGCGCGCGAGTTTCCTGGCGGCGTTGGTTTTTGCAGCGGCGACTGCCCTCCGCGCGTCGGTGGATGACGCGCAATCGTTCGCTCTCCAGGCGGCGGAACCGTACGTGAAAGAGGGCTTCCAGGTGCGCGAGGATTATTGGGGCGGGGACCTCGGTGTGGGCGAGAAAAAGGCGGTTCGCCAGCAGTTATTCAAAGGGAACGAGTACTGGTTCTGGCTCGGCACGGAGGTGGAAGCCTCGAAGGTTTCCGTGCACGTCTATGATTCGGAGGGCAAGCTCGCGGAACAATCCGATAGCTGGCAGAAAGGTCATTTCGCGGCCGCGCATATCACACCGAAGAATACCGGTAGTTATTTCATCATCGTCGAAATCGAATCGTCGCCGGAAGAACGGACCCATTGGGCATTGGTGTACGGATTCCGCTAGCTGAGATACGCGATGCGTGCGGCGCGACCCGAGCTGCGCAATGACTCCTAATCTCTGTCTCTCGCATCCCGCAGCCCGGCTATGACAGAAACGCGCACGCTTCAGTTTGACAGCGCACGGTCCGTGCAATCGCTTTACGCCAACGATCTCAAACTGTTGAAGACGTTGGAAGATTCCCTGGGCGTGAAAGTCACCACCCGCGAAGGCTGGGTGAAGCTCGAAGGCGAGACGCAGCAGGTCGATCGGGCGCAGCGGGTTTTCGAACAGCTCGAGCAGGCCCGCCAAAAAGGGGTGGACATTCACAAACACGAATTCAGTTACGCGTTGAATTCGGTGGCCGAATCCCGGCCCGACAACCTGAGTGACGTGGTGGATGTGAAGATTGCGACCTCCTCACGCAAGCCGCCCATCGTCGCGCGCACCCTCGGCCAGCGTAATTACGTCGAAGCGATTCAAAAACACGACATCGTTTTCGCCCTCGGACCGGCCGGCACAGGCAAAACTTATCTCGCGGTCGCGATGGCCGTGGCGGCGCTCAAGAAAGAGCAGGTGAGCCGCATCATCCTGACGCGTCCCGCGGTCGAAGCCGGCGAAGCCCTCGGGTTTCTCCCAGGCGATCTGCAGGAAAAAATTACCCCTTATTTGCGGCCGCTTTACGATTCGTTGCGCGACATGCTCGACCCGGCGGAAATCG
>DATHEW010000528.1:0-6088 GCA_035318425.1 Candidatus Acidiferrum sp.
GCCGATCGTCGCCGTCCATGACAGCTTGCCTTGCTCCACGTAGATCGCGGCGAGCGTCGCGGTCATCGCTTTGGTGCAGGAGGCGATGTGAAATTTGTCGTCGATCGTGACTGTTTCGGGCGAGCCGAACTTGCGCACCCCCACAGCGCCGACAGCGATGATTGAGTTGCTGCGAATGACCGCAGCAGCCATCGCCGGCACGTTCGCCTTGGACCGAATCGGTTCCAGCAGCGAATCAAGCGATTGAGTGGCGGCAAATGTGACTGCATTTGCAATAAGGCTGAGCAACGTAATGGCTCGCGTGATTCCGGGAAGCATGCGCGTGAGATAAAGCGCGGCGCATCCAAAGTCGAGCTTCGGCCGCACTGCGTTGACACGTGGAAGTCCTCTCTTAGATTGCGCGAGCATGTCGAAAAACTCAGCGCGCGGGACGATTCGTTTGCGCGGCGTGCGACACCACAACCTGAAAAATTTCGATCTCGATCTGCCGATCGGGAAACTCATCGTCGTGACCGGGCTTAGCGGCTCAGGCAAAAGCTCCCTCGCGTTCGACACATTGTTCGCCGAAGGCCAGCGCCGCTACATCGAAACGTTCTCGCCTTACGCACGGCAGTTTTTCGATCGCATGGACAAGCCGAAGGTCGATCGCATCGAAGGCATTCCGCCCGCCATCGCCATCGAGCAACGCAACTCGGTGAAGTCCACGCGCTCGACCGTCGGCACGATGACAGAGCTGACGGATTACATGAAGCTGCTTTGGCCGCACCTCGCGACGTTGTACTGCCGTGGTTGTGGGAAGCCGGTGACGAAGGAATCCCCGAGCGACGTGTGGAAGGATCTTATTTCGGAGCGGGGATTTCGGAATGCGGATTCGAAGGAAAGCGGGAAAGAGGTTCTCATCACGTTCGATCTGCCGCTCTCGGAAAAGCTCTCGTCCGCCGAGTCGCTCGCGCTGATCGCGAAGCAAGGTTATCAACGCTTGCTGCTCAATGGCGAAATCACACGCATCGAAGAGGCGCTCACTGAATCCGCGATCCGCATTCCGAATTCCGCAATCACCGTCGTTCAGGACCGGGTTCGGATCGTGCCCGAGAATCGTTCGCGTCTCACCGAAGCGTGCGAGCAGGCGTATCATTTTGGAAAAGGAAAGCTGACGGTATTCGAGATGAACGGCGCGAAACCGCGCAATCCTCGGGGATTCTCGAATCGACTGCACTGCGCCGAATGCGACATCGAATATCGCGAGGCGACGCCGGCATTGTTCAGTTTCAATCATCCTGTCGGCGCATGTCCGACGTGTCGCGGGTTCGGACGCACGATCACCAGCGATTACGACCTGGCGATCCCCGATCGATCGAAGACGCTCGTGGGCGGCGCGATCAAACCGTGGCAAGTCGGCCATGGACTCGAATCTCAGCGCGACCTGACGCGTGCCTGCAAAGGCAAAAAAATCTCGATGAACGTTCCGTTCGCGCAGCTCGCGGCTGAGCAGCAACGCTTCGTCATCGAAGGTGATCCCGATTACGGCAAGGACGAGGAACACGAGTGGCCGCGCGCGTGGTACGGCATCAAGGGCTATTTTCGCTGGCTCGAATCAAAGGCTTACAAGATGCACGTGCGTGTCTTGCTCTCGCGTTATCGCGCTTACGTCACGTGTCCTGATTGTCACGGCAAACGGTTTCAACCCGACGCGCTGCTATACAAGATCAACGGGCTGACACTCGCGGATTTTTATCAACTCCCGATTCGGGACGCGGCGCAGTTCATCGACGAGGTGGTAGGGCGCGCTGTCCGCAGCGCGCCGGGTGAGCGGACGCGTGTTGCAGGTTCACGGCGCGGTGAGGACACCGCGCCCTACCCGGCGCGCCTATCGTCGGAGGCGCTCGCGTTGAATGACGCGTTGCCGGGAAAGATCGAGACTCGTGAAACTCGTCCTTCCAACGATCCGTTTCGCTTCGCACTGAGTGAGGTGCGCGCGCGTCTTCGCTATCTCGATGAAGTCGGTCTTGGCTATCTCACGCTGGATCGTTCCACGCGTTCGCTCTCGGGCGGCGAAACCGAGCGCGTGAATCTCACCACCTGTCTCGGCACCCGGCTCGTGAACACGCTTTACGTGCTCGATGAGCCGAGCGTTGGATTACATCCGCGCGATACGGAACGGCTCGTCCACATTCTCGAACAGTTGCGAGACATCGGAAACACGGTCGTCGTGGTCGAGCACGAGCCAGCGGTAATGCGTGCGGCGGACCACGTGGTCGATCTCGGGCCGGGACACGGCGAGAGCGGGGGACAAATTGTTTTCCAAGGACCATTCGATGAGTTGTTGCGCTCGGATGAATCGCTGACCGGCCAGTATCTCAGCGGTCGCAAGCAGATCGAAGCGCGCGAGCCACGGCCCGTGGGAAAACAGGTGGGGACGCCTGTTGGACTGGCGACAGGAGAGGGCGCCCGTCCCACTATTTTGCGCATCGAGAATGCGAGCGCGCACAATTTGCAGAATGTCTCCGTTGAAATTCCGCTCGGACGATTCGTTTGCCTCACCGGCGTGAGTGGCTCGGGCAAGACAACGCTCGCACGCGAAGTGTTGTTCCCGCTCCTCGAACAAAAACTCGGAACTGGTCTGGCTGCCGCAGTCACGAGCGGCGATGAGCAGGCGGAACAAGATCCTGAAGCGGCGGAATGTCCCGCTTGCACGATCACCGGCTACGAATCGCTGAGCAGCGTCGTGCTCGTGGACCAATCATCGCTTGGCCGTACGCCGCGATCGAACCCGGCGGTGTACGTCGGCGCGTTCGAACCCATTCGCGAGTTGTTCGCCATGACCGACGAAGCGAAGCAGCGCGGCCTGAACGCGAGCGCCTTCAGCTTCAACTCGGGCCAGGGCCATTGTGAGAAATGCAAAGGCGCCGGATTCGAGAAGATCGAGATGCAGTTCCTCAGCGACGTGTTCATCCGCTGCGCCGAGTGCGATGGGCGGCGGTATCGCGAGCACATCCTGGAGGTGAAGCTGGCGAGTAAACCAGTAATCAGTAGGTCAGTAATCAGTGAGTCGGTCATCAGTAAAGCAGGGTCGCCGCCGCCCTCACTGATTACTGACCCGCTGATTACTGATTCACTGGCTTGGAGCATCGGCGATTTCCTCGAGGCAACTATCGACGACGGCGTGAACTTTCTCCGCGGCTTGCCTGACTCGCGGCATCAGCGGCGCGCGCTCAATGCCTTGAAGTTGTTGCAGGAGGTGGGGCTTGGCTATCTGCGCGCGGGCCAACCCATCAACACGCTCTCCGGTGGCGAAAGTCAGCGCTTGAAACTCGTGAGTCACCTTGCCGAGTCCTTCGAGCAAACGGGTGCAGGCGAAAAGCGCAACGGACAATCCAAGCTGTTCGTCTTCGATGAACCGACAACCGGACTGCATTTCGACGACGTGCGCGTGCTGGTGGAAGTGTTTCAGCGCCTCGTGGATGAAGGCCACTCGTTGTTGGTAATCGAACACAACCTGGAATTAATTCGCTGCGCCGATTGGATCATCGATCTCGGGCCTGATGCCGGAGACCGCGGCGGTGAAATCGTGGCGCAAGGCACACCGACGGACATCGCCGCCAATCATCTCAGTTTCACGGGTGTGGCTTTGGAAAAGTTGGCCGGTCAAACAGTCAAAGGTGCGAAGCGCTGAGTTGCACGTTGCACCTGCGGCGTTGCGTTCAAAGGGTTGTTTGCACGCACACCCTTTGTTTTTTTCGGCGAGCCTGGCCGAGATCGTTCCACTCAGATGCTCGCGGGCGAACGTGGCACAGCCATCGCTAACCTGCCGACGTATGAAGGTTTCTTTTGGATCTGTCCGGAGAGCGCGCGGAAGCGGTTCTCAGACTACGACCACCAGTGTTCGAACAAAAGGAAGTCGTTGATGGCCCGCGTTGCGCGTTGCGGGCGATGGTGTTGACCGCACCTCTCGCAACGTGCTTCGCGGTGGTCCTTTTTGAACGAAGGTTTTTATGCGAATCGTGGGACTGATGACCTTCGTGTGCGTGCTGCTGATGCTCGCCATGTTGCCCGCGGCATTCCAACTCGCACGGGTCTGCGGCGTCCAGGTTTCCGGTGGCATGAGCATCGCCGTCGTCCTGGTGCTCGTCGCCGGAATGATCACGCGGCGTGTCTGATCTTTCGGTGACGCGGCGACGGCTGGGTTAAATTCAGGAGTTCAACCCACGCAACCGGTTTGGGAAAATCTCCATCCCCAGTGATGTTTTGTTTGCGGCAGCAGCGTGCCCGGTTATTTTCCCGGCACTCAAATGAACTGCCGCCGGGTCACCCCATTGTTCGCTGCCATTGTCTTCGCGACTGCCAGCCTCGCTGCCGATGTTTCGCTCCCGGCGCCGGTTCCTCGTCCGATCGACTTCGTGAAGGACGTGCAACCGATCCTCTCATCGCGTTGCTACGAGTGCCACGGACCGAAGAAGCAGAGCGCTGAACTGCGCTGGGACGTGAAGAGCGTGGCGCTGAATGGCGGCGACCACGGCGCTCCGATCAAGCCGGGGAAAAGCGCGGAGAGCCTGATGATCCAGCTTGTCGCGGGATTGAAGGGCGAAAATTCCCGCATGCCGGCAAAAGGTGAACCGCTGACTGCGGAGCAGATCGGAATTCTGCGCGCCTGGATCGATCAAGGCGCGAACTGGCCGGACGAAGCGTCGGTGAAGCTCGTGGACAAGCGCGACCATTGGGCCTTCAAGGCACCACTGAAGCCGAAGGTGCCAGTAATCAGTAGGTCAGTAATCAGTAATCAGTTGGCGCGCGTGAAAGCGAGTTCCGCGTCACTGATCACTGATTCACTGATTACTGATTACTCCCATCCCATCGATGCGTTCGTCGGCGCGCGGTTGCTCAAAGAAAACCTGTGGTTCTCGCCTGCGGCAGATCGCGCGACGCTGCTTCGCCGGTTGAAGCTGGATTTGCTCGGCCTTCCGTCCACGCCGAAAGAAGTCGATGAATTCGTGGCGGACAAGTCACCCGATGCTTACGCGAAGCTCGTCGAGAAGTTCCTCGCGTCGCCGCATTACGGCGAGCGATGGGGACGGCATTGGCTCGATGTGGCGCGTTACGCCGACTCGAACGGTTTCGAGAAGGACGCGCCGCGCAGCATCTGGCCGTATCGCGATTGGGTGATCGACGCGTTGAACCGTGACCTGCCCTTCGATCAATTCACCATCGAACAACTCGCGGGCGATCTCCTGCCGAACGCGACGCTCCAACAGAAAATCGCAACCGGTTTTCTGCGCAACTCCATGCTGAACCAGGAAGGCGGCATCGAGCCCGAGCAGTTTCGCACAGAGGCTTTGATCGATCGCATTGACGCCATTGGTCGCGCGTGGCTGGGGCTGACGATCAATTGCGCGCAATGCCACAACCACAAGTTCGATCCTGTCTCGCAGCGCGAGTATTTCCAGGTGTGGGCGTTCCTGAACAACGACAACGAACCGTTGCTCGAAGTGCCGACTGCGGAGCAACAGAAGAAACGCGACGAGATCCTCGCGAAGGTACGCCAAGCGGAAGCGAAAGCGCTGAACGACGAGACGAACGCGGCGCAGTTCGCAGCGTGGGAAAAGGAGATCGCTGACGCCGCCGGTGGTTGGTCGGTGCTTGATCCCACCGAATTCCACAACTTCGCCACCAAGTACGAAGAGCAGAGCGATCACTCGTTGCTCGGTGGCGGTGATGTTAAGCCCGGCGCGGTCACACGCGTGTGGATCGATAATCCCGACACGAACATTACCGGTTTTCGTCTCGAGGTAATGACGCATCCGAACCTGCCTTACGGCGGCCCGGGTCTAGTGCAGAAAGGCGGCTGGTTGCTCAAGGAGATTACGTGCGAGGCATACGCGGCGACCAACTCGACCGTGACAAACAAGCTGCGATTCCGCCGTGCGATGGCGAGCGCCGAAGCGCCGGGATTCAGCATCACGAATGCAATCGACGGCAACACCGGCAAAGGCGGCTGGACAGCGAGCAAGCTGCCGATCCTTAAAAACCAGGAGCAGCGCGCCGTCTTCGAACTCGCCGATCCGGTGCCGAGTTTTTCGGGTGGAACGCGGCT
>DATHEW010000529.1:0-2975 GCA_035318425.1 Candidatus Acidiferrum sp.
CGAACTTTTTGAAATCCAACTCCGCGGCGCGCCCGATCACCGCGCCGTTAAACATGGGATGACACGAGATGATGTCGTAACCGATGCCCGGATGGACCGTGGCATTCACGCCGTGATGAAAAGCGCTCGCGAGTATCGAGCCGTGCTTGAAACGATGCCTCACATCGAACCGCCCCGAGTGCAGCTTGTGCTGGTGCAACGCCCGCAACAAATCAGCCCGCGCGGCAGCCAACGGATCATCGGGGGCCGCCTGCAACTCCGCGTACAATTCGTCCTTGCTCGGTAGGATCACGCCATTCTCCACGATGAAACGCCCCAGCGCCGCGCCGTAACCCTCCCCGCGCACACCGCCCGCCAGGAGAGCGAGATGAATATTGCGCCCGGTCTCCGCCCACGTGCCGAATGTCCCGGTCGCGACGTTCTGCTCCACGCTCTCGCTCGTCTGGCCGAACCACGAGAACTCCCAGTCGTGAATCGTCCCGGCACCATTGGTCGCCACGTGAGTGATCCAGCCGTCGCGCATCAATTCATCCACGATGAGCGCCGCGCCGTTGCGCAAGAGATGCGCGCCATACATGAGAATCACCGACGCGTCGCGCTCGCGCGCCTGCCGCACTGCATTGACGCAATCGCGGAGTGACTCCGACGCGCGCTCACTGAGCTTCGGCGGTTCGGAATTCGGCGAAACCAGGATGTCTTCCAGGCGCGTGAGGTTCCGGCGTTCTTCGAGTGGAAAAACTTTCAGTCGGCTTAAATCGAGTGGCGTCGTTTTCACGTTCTAAAAATCTCTGTGAGCAAAGCGCTGGCTTCCGCGTAATCGGGAATCAAGGCATCGGCTCCTGCGCGATGCAGTTGTTCGCGTTTGAATGGATCACAATCGTGCGAGCCATTCACGTCTTCATCACTCGCCACACCGATCGCCAAACCGCCGGCGGCTTTGGTGAATTGAATCTCCACCGGGCCATCGCCGAACGAGAGCAAGTGATGCCCTTCAATTTTCTCCTCACGCATGAGGCGTTCGATAACATTTCTCTTCGAGAATGCCACACCGCGAGCCGACCCGTAGATGTGATTGCCGAAAAACTCCGCGAGCCCCAGCAGTGCGGCCTCGGCACGCACCTCCGTTTCCACGGTGCCGCTCAGGATGATCAACGTGACTCCACGCTCGCGCAAAAGTTCGAGCATCTGGCGCGCGCCACAAACAACGAAGTCGTCGCGCGACGCGCCAGCCTCGATCGCATTCCTGCGCTCCGCAATGGCGCGATGCAGGTTCGCTTCGTACTCGGCGAACAAATTCTCAGGACCAATCGTGACACTCTCGCGCGCCATCCGATCCGCAAACGATCGCATCTGGTGAATCGTCGGCTTGCCGTTCAGCGACAGAATGTCGGCGAGCAATTCGCTCTGGGTTGGTTCCCGCCGCCAGGATTCCGGCGCGTGCTGGAGAAAACCACTCAACATGATTCGCGGCCAACCGTGGCGCAGCCAGGAGAGCGTGCCGTCGAAATCGAAAATCACGTGCGACACATCAGGACGACGGAGCGAGGCGCTGAAACGCTCCATCCTTTCCACCCGTTGATTCGCGACGCTGGCCGCAGTTGACTGCATCGAAGTTGTTTCGTTTACGAGGGGCAGATTGACGAGCATTTTCTGGCGTGGGTCGCATCAGAAAATTCTACGAGACGAGCTTCGCCGCCATGCTCCCGCCGGCTCAAGTTGCCGCAGCGTTCGCGCGTGCTGGTGAATTGGCCGCCCGGCAGAAGATGTCCCCGGCCTTCACGCTCGCGCTCGCTCACGCCGAGGTTCGTCAACGCATCGGCGTCACGGCCAGGTTTCCACGAAGCTTCGTCTGCGACGCCGGTCTTGGCGGTCTGGCCCGCTGGATTCGCGGCGCTGGTTACGAAGCGCGATGGAATCCCTCGCTCGATGACGCCGCGACGATTCGCGAAGCGCAACGATTGACGGCCACGCTCATCACGACCGACAGCCTGATGATGGAGCGCGGGGTGTTGCGCGATGGACTTGTGCCCGCCGTCTTCCTGCCCTCCTCCATTCGTTGCGAGGAACAGCTTCTCGTCGTCCTGCAAGAACTCGCATTGCCGTTGCGCGACTCGCGCTGCATGAACTGCGGCGGCGAACTGCGGCGCGTCGAAAAGGAAACTGTCGCTGATCGCATTCCGCCCAAGACCGCCAAATGGCTCGATGAGTATTTCGTTTGTGTGCAGTGCGATCATTTGTTCTGGCGAGGCACGCATTGGCAAAAGATCACAGCCAAGCTCGCTGAATTGGAACGAAGTTTCCGCACACCGCCTGCGTCTCACTCGCCATGAATCGCCCGCGTGTCTGCATTCTTCTCTGCGCATTCTTTGCGTTCACCTCCGTTTCTTGGGGCGCAACGATCTGGATTGAAGGTGAACAGCCTGCCTCCAATCGAACCACTCGGCATCCCTGGTGGTACGACAAGGTGAAGACGGAGGAACTGTCCGGCGGCGATTTCATTTCGAATTGGGACAAGGACAAGGCAGGCGAATTGGAATACCGCGTCGATGCCGCCGCCGCAGGGAACTACGAGTTCTGGGTCCGCGCCAACCCCATTCAAGCCGCCATGACTTACTCGATCAATGGCAGCACCTCCGTCCCGATCGCGGTCAATCGCAACGAGCAGTCGATCAACATCGCTGCGGATGACAAACCCGACATGCGCTTCATCGCGTGGGTGAAGGTCGGCAATGTGTCGCTGAAGCAAGGCACGAACACCGTGAAGTTCACGATGACGAGCACGAACAATCATCACGGCATGCTCGATTGCTTCGTGCTGAGCACGGAGCCGTTTCAGCCAAATGGCAAACTGAAGCCGGGCGAAGGTGCGCCCGCGCAGGAAGGAAAGTGGTTCGCATTCAATCCGCCGCCCGACAACTTCGCCGAGAGCGCGATCGACCTGCGCTCGTTGAACGAGAAATTCGCGGGCGAATTGG
>DATHEW010000530.1:0-2424 GCA_035318425.1 Candidatus Acidiferrum sp.
CGTCGCGAATCTCGGGGTGCTGGCGGATGTATTCGATCTGCTTGTTGAACTCGGGATGAAAATCATAGCCCGTGGCATTGCTGACCAGACGCGAGCGCGTGCAGTAACGGCAGTACGAGGCGCAGCGATCAGTCACGAGGAACAGCACGCGATCTGGATAACGATGAACGAGTCCGGGCACGGGCGAATGCGCATCTTCGCCACACGGATCACTCATCTCCCACGAGGCGGTGTGCGTCTCTTCGATGCGCGGGATGACCTGCCGCCGGATGGGACAGTTCTCATCCGATGGATCGATGAGGTTGAAAAAATACGGCGTGATCGCGAGGGCGAGCTTCGTATTGGCGAGTTTGGCGCCGGCTTCTTCTTCGGGGCTCAACGGCATCAAGCGCTGTAGTTGCTCGACAGTCGTGATGCGGTTTTTGAGCTGCCAGCGGTGGTCGTTCCAGTCGGTTTCGGAAACATCGCTCCAGAATCCACGTCCTGCGGAATGAAATGTTTTCAGTTCGAGGAACTGTGCTGGTTCGGGGTCATCTCCTTGGCCCGCTGAGTTTGTACTCGCCATTGCGAGCGCACTATAGGTTTGGTCAATGACCTGTCAAGGGAACCGCCCCCGCCGTCGGAACCGCCGCCAAAATTTGCGCATTGAGCGCGGAACGGCGTTCGTCGAGAGCGTTAAAAGCCGCGATAACATTGGTCGTAACCGCCTTCACCTGACGTGAGTCCGGCTCACGGTTTGTGAGCCGCTTCGATGAACGCTGAGTGAGGTACTCCTCGATGGCGGCGCGATAACCATCTGCCAGCGAAGCGAATTCGCCGGGGACACGGACGCGAAGCGCGAAGAGTTGAAGCACCTTGCTGCGGAGGATTGGTTCCTGTTCGCGAAAGTCCCATTCGTTCACGAGCGTTTGCAGACCCACGGGTGTGATGTGCGGCATCTCATCTTTCCGGAGCTGAACGCGCATCGAGGTGTAGAGAACATCTTCGAGACGAGCCTGACTTTCACTCGCAGACCATCGCACTGAAGTCTCGCGGCTCTTGGCCTGGACGATCGTGAGCGACCACCATTTCTCAACGTCAAGCATGCGCGCGAAATGCGCATCGAAGGCGCGCAGGAAAGCTGTTTGCCAGTTCAAGCTTTCGGGCAACAACGCCATCGAAGCACACAACGCGTCGTGTCCCCCGCGCAATCGTAGCAACTCGCGCAGAAACAGATGCGCTGACGTGCGATAATTCTCCTTCGCCGTCTCATCATTCTCATTGTATTCCGGCCAGTTGAGTTGATCGACGGTCAAGGCGCCCCGCTCCTGGACCTTGGCTCGAAGCGCTGGGAGCACGTCATCGTTGTAACGATCGCGCACGACGTAGGAATACGGCTGCAATGGGACGAGCAGGTTCGCCTGTCCCGGGCTGACGGTATGCGCATGCAAAGTAAGTCCGGCGAGCGGACCGCGAATGAGATGCTCCGTCATGCCTTCGACAAGCCACGGCGGCAATTCAACAGAGTTTTCACGCGCGCCGCGATTGGCATATTCGAGCAACAACACTTCGATAATCGGCCGGAGAAATTCACGGCGCGTGACCTCGTCCGGCATTTCGATGCGATAGCGCCAGCCTTTGGCGCCGGCGTGGATCGCCTCGACGTGGGGCGTGCGTTTCCGCCCCATCGTTTGATGGACGTTGATGAAGACCGCGTCGCGCCAGCGTTCGCCCCAGCCGAGTTCGTGTTGCAACGCTTCCCGCACCCGCTCGCAAACCAGTGAGAGCAACGCCGGATCGACATGGATCACATCCGGGCGCGACGCCACAAACATGGAGCTGGGTGGCCGGCCGCGCACCATGAATTGTTTGCTGCGTGTGGTGAGGACAATGGGATCAACGGGCCATGCCGCGACACCACTTAAGAAGAGGCAAACTGCTGCAACACCGCGGTGCAACCACGACGTGCGAATACGAATCAAGCGTGCTCCAGACATTGGGAACCTCTCTACCGCATCCGCCCTCCGAGCATGATGACGCGTCTTGAAGACGCTTCGGTTGAGAGCGCTTTCTTTACATCATGACGCCGTGAAGCGCTATTCTTTCTTCCCGGTCGAAGGCTTGGGCGTTTCCTTCTTTGGCGCAGCAGCTTTGTCTGTTCCCGAGCTTTTGCTCTCGCCGCCGGAAGCGGAACTTTTCGCGTCAGACGCTCCGCCAGATGCGGCGGTGGATTCCTTCTTCGCGCCCGCCTTGTAGTTCTCGCTGCGATAATCGGTGATGTAGAACCCGCTGCCTTTGAAAATAAGTCCGGAGCTGGCGCTAAGCTGTCTTTTCACGCGGCCTTTTCCCCACTTCTTCAATTTGCAGAGTTCCTTGGGGCAAACGGAAAGGGACGGGTCCTTGATGGACTGCACCTTCTCGAAGTGGTGTCCGCACTTCTCGCAG
>DATHEW010000531.1:0-5552 GCA_035318425.1 Candidatus Acidiferrum sp.
CTACACGCATCTCATCGGCAAGTATGTGGTGCGTCCCCTGCCCGCGGAATTGCCGCGCGCGCAGAAGCTAATTCCCATCATCGGCGACGAGCATGTGGATTTCGAGTTCGGCACCGGCGTGTTGAAGGTGACGCCCGCGCACGACAAGGCGGACTTTGAAATCGGCCAACGCCATGCGCTGCCCGTGGTGGAAGTGATTGAAGCCGACGGCAAGATGAACGCACTCGCCGGCCAGGACTTGAACGGGCTGGATCGTTTTGCCGCGCGCAAGATCGCGGTCGAGAAGCTCAAGGAACTCGGCTCCCTGGAGAAGGAAGAGCCTTACACGAACAACGTCGGCTACAGCGAGCGCGCGGATGTGCCCATCGAGCCGCGCTTGAGCGAGCAATGGTTCCTGAAGTATCCGAGCGTGCCCAAGTCGCAGTCCTGCGTGGCGACAGGCGCGATGAAATTTTATCCCGAGCGCTGGGCGAAGGTGTACGACCACTGGATGACTGGCATTCAGGACTGGTGCATCAGCCGCCAGCTTTGGTGGGGGCATCGGATTCCGGTGTGGAGCATCGACTGCGAAGGCGCAAAGACGACGGAAGTGTTTCATGTTCTTGACCAATGTTTGCCGGACATCCTTGAGGATCTTCTGGAAGGAAGAGGCGATACAACATCTCTCAGAATTATTGACCGCGAGACTTGCCATCCGTTGCGTCCAACTCTGAACGAGTTCAATCATGGCTTAGATGGGCGCAAGGTTCAGATTCAAGTGGCACTTCTCGACGAGAAACTTGGAAGCGCTTTCGAAGAGAATGGCTTCACCCAAGACCCCGACGTACTCGACACCTGGTTCAGCTCCTGGCTCTGGCCGTTCGCCACGATGGGCTGGCCGGAGAACACGGAGGCGCTGAAGAAGTTTTATCCCACGACCGATCTCGTCACGGGGCCGGACATCATTTTCTTCTGGGTCGCGCGCATGATCATGGCGGGCTACGAGTGGATGGGCGAGATGCCGTTCCGCAATGTCTATTTCACCGGCATCATCCGCGACAAGCAGGGCCGCAAGATGTCGAAGTCACTCGGCAATTCGCCTGACCCGCTCGACCTCATCAAGCAATACGGCGCCGACGCGCTCCGCTTCGGCATCATGCGCAGCGCGCCGCAAGGCCAGGACTTGCTCTTCGACGAACAATCCGTCGAACTCGGCCGCAACTTCTGCAACAAGCTCTGGAACGCCTGCCGCTTTCGACAAATGCAGTCGAATGCGGAACTCGGAACGCGGAATGCGGAATCAGGCGAAGCAAGCGCTGCGGGTCATTCCGCACTCCGCGCTTCGCATTCCGAATTCGAGGGCGAGATTCGTCCCGAGTTCCTCACGAGCGACGATAAGTGGATTCTCCTAAAGCTCGACGCCGCGATCCGTGAAGTGACCGACGCGTTGAACGGCTACAAGTTCAACGAGGCCGCTAACGTGCTCTACCGTTTCTTCTGGAGCGAGTACTGCGACTGGTATGTCGAAGCCACGAAGGCCGTGCTTCAAGCGCCGATCGATCCGAACAACCCGCGTTCGGCTGCACGTCGGGAGAACACACTGGCTGTCATCGACTTCGTGCTCTCGAACACGTTGCGTTTGTTCCATCCGTTCCTCCCGTTCATCACCGAGGAGTTGTGGCAAGGGATGGGATTCAATCAGGATCTGCCGAAGGAACAGGGCGGCGACACGATCATGTACGCGAATTGGCCAAAGCCGCTCGACGCCGATTTCAAAGATCATTACGCGCTCGACGACTGCTACTTGGAACGCGTGGAGAACAAATACGAACTCGTGCGCCAAGGCCGAAACTTGCGTCGCGAGGGGCGCATTGCTGCGAACGTGAAAGTGCGTTTCGTGCTGAAGCCGACGAACGAGTTGCCGCCGCATGACATCGCGGTGTTGAAGATTCTCCTCAATGCCGAGCAATTCGAAGTGAACGTGGAGTTCCAGCCACCGAAAGGATCGCTACGCGCCGTCTCGGCATTGGGCGAATTGTTCCTGCCGCTCGAAGGATTGATCGATGTGCCTGCTGAACGCGCGCGCCTGGAAAAGGAACTCGCGAAGCATGCAGCCGAGATGGAGAAGGTCGCGGCGAAGCTCGCCAATCCGAACTTCACCCAGAAAGTTCCCGCGCAAGTGCTACGGGAGCACGAGCAACGCCTCGCGGAGTGGCAACAGAAACACGCGCAGGTGAAAGCGGCGCTGGAAGCCTTGGAAGGTTAACACGCGCGACGGGGAAGACACCTTGTCCGAGCGGACGCGCTTCGCTGACGAACGACCATGCTCATCGCTTTTCACAAACCTTATGGCGTGGTGTCGCAGTTCACGCCGGACGGATCGCCGAACCGCACGATGGCGGAATTTGGATTTCCGAAAGGCGTTTATCCCATCGGACGACTGGATGCGGATTCGGAAGGACTTCTGCTGCTTAGCGATGAAGCGCCATTGAATCAGCGATTGTTGCACCCCTCACGCGGACACAAGCGGTTGTATTGGGCGCAAGTGGAACGGATTCCGAGCGTCGAGGCGCTGTCGGCGTTGGAGCGTGGCGTGATGGTCCAGAAGCACGGGACTCTTCCGTGTCGCGCATGGATGCTAGATCCGCCACCAGAGATCGCGCCGCGCGTGCCGCCGATTCGGTTTCGCAAGAACGTGCCGGATTGCTGGATCGCACTGGAACTCGTCGAGGGCAAGAACCGACAGGTGCGTCGCATGACGGCGGCGATCGGGCATCCGACGTTGCGATTGATGCGAGTGCGGATCGGAAACTTTGAATTGGGCGCGATGCCGGCCGGGGGTTGGCGGGAGTTGAATGCGGAGGAGCGGCGCGTAGTGCTGGCGGCGTAAACGGCAAATTCCATTTTCATTTGCGAAGCTCACCGATACGGTCTCGCGCCTGACATGGGCCTGAAGTTGTTTAACACGCTGTCGCGTTCACTCGAAGAGTTCGTTCCGCTCGATCCTGCCGGGAAAGAAGTTGGCATCTATTGCTGCGGCCCGACTGTTTACGACTTCGGCCACATCGGGAATTTCCGCACGTTCGTGTTCAGCGATCTCGTGCGGCGTTATCTGGAGTTCAAAGACTTCTCCGTCCAGCACGTGATGAATATCACGGACGTGGAGGACAAAATCATTCGGCGCGTGCGCGAGAGCGGGCAGTCGCTGCGCGATTTCACGAGCTTGTACGAGAGTGAATTCCTCAAGGACCTCGACACGCTGAACTGCCTGCGTCCGCATCAACTTCCGCGCGCCACGGAGCACATGGGCGAGATCATCGCACTCATCGAGAAGTTGCTCGCGCGCGGCATCGCGTATCGGGCGAACGACGGCTCGATCTACTTCAGCATCGAGAAGTATCGCGCGGCGGGACATCAGTACGGGCAGCTCGTGAAGCTGAACTTCGAAGCCATGCGCGCCGGCGAACGCGTGAGCAGCGACGAATATGACAAGGAATCTCTGGCTGACTTTGCGTTGTGGAAAGCGCGCGTGCCGGATGACGGCTCTGTCTTCTGGGAAAGTCCGTGGGGACAAGGCCGCCCCGGCTGGCACATCGAGTGTTCGGCCATGAGCATGAAGTTGCTTGGCGCGAGTTTCGATATGCACCTCGGTGGCGAGGATTTAATGTTCCCGCATCACGAAGACGAGATCGCGCAGAGCGAAGGCGCGTGTTGCCAGGCGGCGGGGCAGCGCTTCGTGAAGTACTGGCTGCATGGCGCGCACTTGCTCGTCGAGGGCAAGAAGATGGCGAAGTCGCTGGGGAATTATTTCACGCTGCGCGATTTGATCGCGGAGGGATTTACCGGACGCGAAGTGCGCACGCTGCTGTTGAGCGCGCACTATCGCGAGACGTTTAATTTCACCATCGAGGGACTTGAAGCGGCGCGCACGAAGATCGCGCGCGTTGATGAATGTCTCGCGAAGTTGCGCGAAGTGAGCGAAGGCAAAACAGCTTCGGCATCATCACCGCTCATCGATTCGTTCGCAGCAGCGATGGACGATGACCTCAACGTGTCCGGCGCATGGGGTGCGGTGTTCGATTGGGTTCGCGATACGAACAAAGCGCTGGCGGCAAACACGCTGTCGGCTGCGGATGCTGCCGCGGCCCTGGCTGCATGGAATAGAGTTGATTCAGTGTTCGGCCTCGGCGCGCCGCCGGAGGAAGGTGCGCCACCTGAATTGCTCGCCTCCCTCGACGAACGCCAGGCCGCTCGCAAAGCGAAAGACTTCAAAAGATCCGACGCCATTCGCGACGATCTGAAAGGCAAAGGCTGGCTGATCGAAGACACTCCGAAGGGCCCGCGGCTCAAGCGCGCGTGATGGCTTTCGGTCACCGCCATTTCACTACCGCAGGCGGCCCGCTCCGGCTATAACTCGCTTGGAGGTTCACGCGTGCCCGAGTCGATACGCCAATCAGAAACAGCAGTCCCTCGGGTCTTTGCGACGACGCACTGGAGTGTCGTAGCAACTGCTGGCAAAAGCGGATCAGAGTTGGCGCAAGACGCGTTGGAAACGTTGTGCCGCGCGTATTGGTTTCCCATTTACGTTTACGTGCGTCGCAAAGGACACGGCCCAGACGAAGCACAGGATCTCACGCAGGAGTTCTTCGCGCAGCTCATCGCGAAGGAACAGTTCCGCCTCGCCGACCAAACAAAGGGAAAGTTCCGCACGTTCCTGCTGGCGATGCTGGATTACTTCCTCGCGCGCGAATGGAACCGGGCGCACCGGCAGAAACGCGGCGGCCAGTTCACTTTCATTTCCATCGACGAGCAAAGTCCTGAAGAGCGTTATCGACTCGAACCCGCGGACCACGACACGCCAGAGAAGAAGTTTCTGCGGCACTGGGCGCTCATGCTCTTGAAGCACACGATGAACGCGCTGCAATCCGAGTGTGAGGCCAACGGCAAAGCGCGCCTGTTCCGTGAAGTGAAACATGTCCTCTCTGGCGAGCGCGATGCGGATACTTACGCGGAGATTGGCAAGCGGCTCGGCATGGGCGAAGGCGCGGTGCGCGTAGCAGTGCATCGCTTGCGGCAACGCTACGGTGAACTGCTGCGGCAGGAAGTCGCACAAACGGTGGCCGATGAGGCGGAAGTGGATGACGAACTGAAATTCCTGATGCGGGCACTGAGTGAGTGAATGGCTGTAACATTCCAGCCGAATTGGAGAAGAACCCTTCGAACTGCTGTGACGAATGTCGGAGAGACATGTTCTGCCTGCGGCACACCGAAATCCGGTTTGCTCGATGATAATTGCCCCACCTGCCTGATGCGCCTGGGCGCACCGGTCGCGCAACGCACGGCGCGGTGCGAGAACTCGCGGGGCAGCCTTCCACGCACGCTCGGTGACTACGAGTTGCTCGATGAAATCGCCCGCGGCGGCATGGGCGTCGTCTATCGCGCGCGCCAAGTGAGTCTCAATCGACTGGTCGCGGTGAAGGTCTTGCTCTCCGGCGAGTTTGCGAACGACACGCAACGGTTCCGCCGCGAAGCCGAAGTGGCCGCGAGCCTGAGCCATCCGAACATCGTTTCGA
>DATHEW010000532.1:0-2350 GCA_035318425.1 Candidatus Acidiferrum sp.
GTCGGGCGATGGCTCGTTCTTCAATTCTTCAAAATGCTCCTTCACCGCGGCGCCGCTGTAAGGAAGGAAGCCATCGCGAAATCGTTCGATGGAGATCGACTGCTGCGCCACGCCGCCGAGAAATTCCTTCGCGCTTCCCCGCGCCTCCTCGCCACGCGGCTCGTTGGAACAGAAGACAACCCAGCGCACATCGAGCTTCCAGCCCTCCGCAATCAGGCGAAGGAGCGTTCCGCCGCAACCGATCTCGATGTCGTCACTGTGCGCACCGAGACAAAGCACGCGGAGCGCGCGATCCGTTTTGCCGAACTTAAGCGGCAACATGTGAGCGCGATGCCTCCGCGGGAACGCTCTCGGCTTGCACGCTGATCGGGCGCAGTCCGTGCGTGGCAGCGCCGAGCACGAGACTGCTGCTCGCGACCCGCACTTCTGTCGGGCGTTTCCAAACTTCCCACGGCGTCTCACCGCTCGCGACCATGTCGTCGAGGCGCTGCTTCTCTTTGAAGGTGTCCATGCACGCCCAGAAGCCGCGATACTTGTGCGCCATCAGCGAGTTCGTGTCAGCGAGACGCTGGAAAGGTTCGTTCACCAGATCTTCGCCGGGCTGAAGATATTTGAAAATCTCGCGGCGCAACACGAAGTAGCCCGCGTTGATCCAGATGTCCGACCGCGTGAGATCGCGCAAACCCTGCACCTGGCCCTGCTCATCCATCGCCACCACGTGAAAGCTGTAGCTCGGCTTCACGGCGAGGAACGCGCCGATCTTGTCCGTGCGCACGAACTCATCCATCAGTGTGGGCAACGGAAAGTCCGTGAGACCGTCGGTGTAGTTCGCGAGGAACATTTCATCGTCGCCGAGAAACCTCTCCACCGCTTTGAGGCGTTGGCCAATGTTCGAGTTCAATCCCGTGTCCACGAAGGTGATGCGCCAGTCCTGGATGTCGCTATTGGCGAGCACGAGTTTCTTTCCACCGTGGCTGTACGTGAAATCATTCGAGACGCACTCGTCGTAATGGAGGAAATAATTTTTGATCTGGTCCGCCTTGTAGCCGAGGCAAAGGATGAACTCCTTGTGACCGAAGTGCGCGTAGTACTTCATCACGTTCCAAATGATCGGCCGGTAACCGACCGGAATCATAGGTTTCGGAACCGCATCCGAAAAATCACGGATGCGCGTGCCCAGACCACCACAAAACAAAACCACTTTCATGGCAACTTCCTCCTTGGTGACGGGAAATTACCGCAGCGGCCGAATCGCGCCAACCGGGTGCAGCCCGTAACAAGCGCCGGGGAAACGTAGGACCGCGAGCTAGTATAAATAATGGTGCAGGCGTCCCGCCCTGTAACAATCCACCGGCCGTTTCGGCCGAGGCCAAAGAAGTCGCGGACAAAGCTATCCGCGCTCCGCAACCGCTCGCAGCCTTCGCAACCCTCTTACTTCCCGCTGATGCACCAGAGCGCCTGATGGGTGCGAATGAACAGGTCGCCGTCTGAAATCGCCGGTGTCGCGTTCGACGGCTCGCCGAGCGCATTCGTCGCCACGACTTCGAGTTTCTCAGGGTTCGCTTTGAACACGAACGTCTCGCCGGATTGATTGATCACGTAAATATTATCGCCGGCCAGAACAGACGATCCCCAGATCTCTCCTTTGGCGCCGCTGCCTTTCAACCGCTCGTTCCACTTCTCGTTTCCTGTCGCGAGTTCAATGCATTGCGTCACACCATCCATGTTGCAGATGAAGACATGGCCTTTGCTTACGACACCGGTGCTGATGCGGTTTTTCTTCTCCCGCTGCACGTGCCAGAGCCGATCCTTCGAGATGTCGCCCGTGGCTCCCGCTTTGATTGCCACCGTGCCACCCATGAAACCGCCGGCGCCGATGATGATTCCCTCGCCAGCCATCGGTGACGCGTAAACCAGCGGATTAAGCCCCTCGGCTTTCCAAATTTCTTTCCCGTTCTTCGGGTCGAAGCCGCGCAGTTCGCCAATGACGCTGAGCACAAGGTCGGTTCGCTTGCCAGTCTTCACCAACAACGGCGTGCTCCATGATCCAAGTATTCCGTCCTTCTTGCCAGCGAAGCCGTCGTAACGCACGGGCGGATCCTTCTCGGGCAAGTCTACCTGCCACATCTTCTCACCTGATTTTTTGTTGATCGCGACCAAAGCGGTGCCTGGTCCGGGACCGAAGTGAAGGATGCACAGATCGTCGTAGAGAATCGGCGAACTCCCGTAGCCCCATTGATGTTCCTGCCTGCCAAGATCGCGCCGCCAAAGCTCCTTGCCTTTCAGGTCGTAACAAAACAATCCGGCGGAGCCGAACCACGCAGTGACACGATCGCCATCGGTCACGGGA
>DATHEW010000533.1:0-3859 GCA_035318425.1 Candidatus Acidiferrum sp.
AAAATACGGTCGCGTTTTCCCAAGCATCGGTTGGTTGGCGGCGCATTGACTTGGGACATTGTTTCTCGACGAAGGAACACCGTCCGGCCTGGCAGGCCGGAGTCTCCAGAGAACAGGAGAACACATGACAAGCGCACTAGCTGAATACAGACAGATCGGGATCGCCAGCACCTTGAGGCGCTGTGAAATCTTTTCCGACATGCCGTCGCAGGATCTCAGCACCATCGCCGCCATCACCATCGTGAAGTCACTCGACAAGGGACAGTATCTCTTCCGTCAAAGCGACAACCCGCACGGTTTTTTTGTTGTCCAGAACGGCGCGATCAATGTGCATCGAGTGAACTCGTCCGGACGAGAACAGGTGCTTCGCGTTTTTCGTGCTGGCGAATCGCTGGCGGAGGAAACGGTGGCCGCCGGCAGCGGCTATCCGGCGGATGCACGCGCTGTGGAAGATTCGCAGGTATTGCAGGTGCAGAAGTCCGGCTTCCTCGCGTTGATCAAGTGTCATCCTGATCTCGCATTGAAAATCCTCAGCGCCGTTGGCCGCAATTTCCGCGCGTTGATCTCACACTTCGACGACGTGACATTGCGGGATGTGGAAGGCCGTCTCGCGAACTGGTTGTTGCAACGGTGTCCTGATCCCGCGAGCACCGAGCCGATCACGGTCGAGTTGCAGGCAACCAAGCGATTGCTCGCCTCTGAGTTGGGCACCGTGAGTGAAACACTCTCTCGCACGTTTACGAAATTTCGGCAACGCCAACTCATCCAACAGGTGCGCAAATCAATCATCGTGCTTAGCCCGATGCGATTGGCGGAACTGGTTCAAGCGGAAAACTGATTTTCACGTCGGCTGCTGCGCCGGAAGCTGCTCGCGGTAAGGGAAACATCGTGACCGTGATCAACCCGGCCCGGTTGAACGCCGTGCTGCGGCAGCGGGTCGAGGCGCGACTCATCAGGCTGTGTCTCGAAATTGTCCGCAAGTCGGGGAAGTGTTCCAACTTTTCATCACGTGTCCGTCCTGCCTTCCCGCATCGACATGCTCGCGCGTGCGGGCCGAGAGGTTTTCACCCTGTTTCCAGCCATGTGAGCGGGTTGGAATCGCGACTGCTAACTGGGCCTTACCGCTGAAGCAGAGGTGGAAAAGTGACTCAGATGAAGACGAAAAATTTGCACTCGCTGGTGTTGCAGTTGCATAGCCCGCTCAAATCCGTGTGGCAACGATGCGTCGTCGCCGGCGCGCGCGAAGTCGAAGAGTTGCGCTCCCGATCAGGCCCGCGATGTCCTCATTGCAACGGCCATTTGATCCTTCGCCGCGTGGGTTTTGGACCGGATGCCGGCAAGCAGTTCTGGGATTGTTCCAATGTGCCGCGATGCTCGGTCAGTCTCTCGGCCGATGACGTGACCTGGCCGGAGGCGCAATCGCCTTTTGCTGCTGCGGCATAGTTGCTCGGTGAGGAGACGGGTTCGCCGAATCTGCATCTCCTTTTATCATCGGCCGGTTTCGATTCACGGATGCGGACTTCGATTCAGCGTCCAGATCAGTCCTGCGATCACCGCGGCCGCCAATAGGCCGATGAATACCGACCACCAGAAGATTCGCTTCCGCTTCTCACGGTTCGCTCGCGTCATTCCGGGCAGCAAATAATACAACCCGGGCTTTCTCGATTTGCGGCTGAACATGGATTCAGGGGACCAAGTGCGCGAAACCGTGGTGCGTGTGAGTCATCGCACCGGATCAAAACGTCGGGACGGGAAAAAATCAATCTATGGCTTCGCCGGCCCGCGCGTTGCAGAAACTTGCTCTGCGGACGGGCTGACGGACGGATGGCTAGAACGCCGGGACGACGAGACCGGCGGACTGGCTCTCGCGTTCCCGACCGGTGAACTGCTGAAAATATTTTCGCATCTGCGCGAGACGCCATTGAGTCACCGTATCAAAACGGTTAGGGAGCTTCGACCTGGTGGAACCTGCGGCGCACGGTTCAGTGACCGCGACCAATGGTGACGGATGATCCGGCTCCACGATGAAGGTTTTTCCTCGGAGCGTTTGAGCCATCAGGTATTGCGGGTACTCACGCCCGTGTTTACCGGTCAGGAACTGGCAACCGGCAATCGGGAGTCCGAGAGCATTGGAAAAGAATTTATTCGCGGCCGGCAGAATGTCGCCAAGCGCTTTGCCAAACACCGCGAACTGTCGCGTGGTCAGCGTCGCCACGAAAACGAGAGTGTTGGAGTGGCGGCGGGCTTCCGCCACGAAATAAGGCTTACGCAAATGAACCAAGTAGGGCCTCGGTTCATCAGGCCATTCTACCGCGATCGCAAATTGTTCGGACATGGGGGCTTGATCGAACTGCGAGAACTTGTAGCGGAGCGATCTCGTTCCTGCAAACGCGTTTACTCCACGGGCAGAAGTTTCGCGTCAGCTTCGTGCGGGCTGCGCGAGCTCGACCTGCTTCACTCCTCGGATTTGATCCAGCGCCCATTGCGCGTGCTCCCGGATGAGCGGCTCCGAATCATGAAGCGCTTTCTCCAGGGCAGGAATGGCGCGAACATCCCCCATGTTTCCAAGCGCTACGCAAACGTTGCGCAGCAAGCCGCGCCGCTTCGTTCTGAGGATCGGCGTGCCGGCGAATTTCGCTTTGAACGCGGCGTCGTTGAGTGACAGTAGTTCGATCAAGTCGGGCGTGTCCAAGTCGTGACGAATCAGCGGCTGCATCATGGCACCAATGCGTGCGAACTTATTCCAGGGACAAACGGCCAGACAATCATCACAGCCGTAAATGCGATTGCCGATTTTCGGCCGGAGCTCCAGCGGAATGGCGCCTTTTAGCTCGATGGTGAGATACGAAATGCAGAGACGCGCATCCACGTTGAAGGGCTCGGTGATTGCTCCCGTGGGACAGGCGCTCAAGCACCGCGTGCAACTCCCACAATAATTCTTCTCAGGCTCGTCCGGCTCGATCTCCAAGGTGGTGATGATCTCGGAAAGAAAGATCCAATTCCCAAGCGAGCGGCTGATCAGGTTGGTGTGTTTGCCAACGAAGCCCAGCCCGGCCCGCTCTGCGAGATCGCGCTCCAGAAGTGGCCCGGTATCCACATACCAAAGCGACCGAGTCTCTGGTCCACCACGAGCGTTAACGAACTCAGTCAGTGTCTTCAATCGCTCCCCGAGAACGTCGTGGTAATCAGCGAAGCGCGCATAGCGGGCAATCTCACCCGTTGATTCAGCTGGTTGCGGGACCGCCCCGCCGCGATCACCGCTGTAGGCGACTGCGAGCGTGATGACGCTTCGCGCGTTGACGAGCACGTGTTGGGGTTCGACGCGTTTATGGGCGTTGCGCGCAATCCACGCCATCTCGCCATGCTGCCCGGCATCAAGCCAGCGCTGGAGCTTCTCGGCGTGATCGGGTGGAGCGGCCGTGGTGATCCGGCAATCGTCGAAGCCGAGTTCGCGCGCGCGGTCTTTGATCGCCTGCTTCAATGCGCCACGGGTGCCTGGCGCGCCATGCGGAAATGGTGAAGCACTTGCAACGCGACGTCGCGCGTGGAACGCAGTTCGGTATTCAGCAGCACGTCGGCCTGTTTGTAGAACGGCGCGCGTTGCGCGAGCAGCGCGCGAATTTTTTCCAGCGGTTCCGGATCGGTCAGCAGGGGGCGATGACTTTGGTTTTTCACGCGCGACCAAATTGTCTCAGGCGAAGCCCACAAGCAAACGATCCACGCGTGTTGCTTCAGGCTCGCCAGGTTCTCTGGGTTCACCACCAGACCGCCGCCGGTGGAAATCACGGTGCGATGACGGGATTCCAATTCGTGAACAATTTTCGCTTCGATCTCACGAAAGACCAGCTCGCCTTGTTCG
>DATHEW010000534.1:0-4227 GCA_035318425.1 Candidatus Acidiferrum sp.
GATGGCGCGTTCGCCAATGGTGATACCGCACAACACGGTGACGCCCGAGCCGATGGAAGCCCCGCGCTTCACGAGAGTGGGTTCACAGGTCCACTCCGCTTCAGTCTTCAGCAGACCTTCATCGTTCGTCGCGCGTGGGAAACGATCGTTGATGAAGGTGACCCCGTGACCGACGAACACTTCGTCTTCCAGAGTGACCCCTTCACAGATGAAGGTGTGGCTCTGAATCTTGCAGTTGTTGCCGATGATGGCCCCCTTCTGGATTTCCACAAAGGTGCCGATGCCCACGCCGTCGCCGATCGTGCATCCGTAAAGATTCACGAAAGCATGAATGCGGACATCTTTTCCGAGCTTAACGTTCTCGGAAATGAGGCAGAGATGAGAAGCCTGATAGCTCATGCGGGGACGAGTTGGGTGGGCGGCTTCGCTGGGAGAGCGTGACCATTTCCGTTCCCGTTTCCGTTGCCGTTCGTGGATCCATGTCCATTGCCGTTTCCGCTGATTGCAGCGGCAGCGAAACGTTCATCGCGCGACTGCAACGTGACGCTCCCACCGTTTTCCTTAAGCGACTGCGAGGAAGCTTCAAGCACGCGAACCACTTCGAGTCCGTGACGGCCGTCGGTAATGGGAGTGTTGCCAGTGCGAATGCATTCGAGGAAATGCTGCGCCTCAACCTTGAGCGGCTCTTCCTGTTGCACGAAAGGAATGTAACTGTCGCCGTAGTGATACGAGTATTGAAATTCCGCGAAGGTGTCGTAGTGCGGCGGCGTCTCGACGCGCATGTCATAGATGCGGATTTTTTCGATGGGCTGCACGTCGTCATAAACGATCATGCGACGTGAGCCGACGATGGTCATCTCACGGACCTTGCGCGGGTCGAGCCAGCTATTCTGGACGCAGGCGAAGACGCGCTTGCGGAAGCCGAGACACATGGTGGTGACGTCTTGAATGTCCCGCGTGACGTGGCAGTTGCCCTGGCAATTGACGGTCTGAGGAAGCTCGCCGAGCACGTAAAGGATTACCGAGATGTCGTGTGGGGCGAGGTCCCAGGCAACGTTGATGTCGCGCTGGAAGAGGCCAAGGTTCAACCGGCGCGCGCTGATGTAGCGGATATCACCGATGTCACCGCGATCGATGATCTCGCGGATGCGACGCACGGGAGAGGAGTAGAGAAAGGTGTGGCCGACCATGAGGGTGAGCCCGGCGGCGTCGGCCAGTTCAATGAGTTCTTCACACTCCGCAGTGGAGCGCGCCATGGGCTTCTCGATGAAGGTGTGTTTGCCAGCCAGCAAGCATTGCTTCGCCATGCGGTAATGGGTGTGGACCGAGGTGGCGATGATGACGGCATCGATGTCATCGCGACCGACCACTTCATCGAAGTTGGTGCTGGTTTCGACGGATGGATAGAGCGACTTGAGATGATTGAGACGCTTCACATCGAGGTCGCAGATGACCTTGACGTCGCAATTCTGAAGACTGCGAAAATTGCGGATGAGGTTCGGCCCCCAGTAGCCGCAACCGACGACCGCAATATTAACTGGCTTGTACGTAGTTGTTTTCATACCCGTGATTTTTCTGATTTCGACGAACCGCTGATCTCAAGATTGATTCTGCGGCGCTCCCGGCGCTTGCGTAGCATTTGGCAGACCTGTTGCAAAAGGACGGGGAAGGTGCGAACGAGAATGCTCACATCGCGCCAGAAGGAGAGCTTCGTAGCGTAAGCAATATCGAGATCGATCATCTGCTGGAACGTGGTGTTGTTCTTTCCGCTGACTTGCCAGAGCCCGGTGAGACCCGGGACGGCATCAAAGCGCGCGCGGTGCTCGGGCTGAAATTTGTTGTACTCGTAGGGAACGCAAGGACGCGGTCCGACCAGGCTCATCTCGCCACGTAAAATGTTAAAGACCTGCGGCAATTCGTCGAGGCCTGAAGCGCGCAGCCACAGCCCACCCGGAGTGATGCGTTCGTCTGCGACATCGAGCTTCTCCATGGGTTTGCCGTTGTTCATCAAGTCCTCGAGGTGTGCCTGATGCGACTTGGTTTCGGCGGCCACACGCATGGTTCGGAATTTGAGGCAGACGAAGCGGCGTGTGTGCAGACCGACGCGTTCCTGGCGGAAGAAAATCGGGCCGGGAGAGGAGATGCGAACAAATAACGCGAGCAGTGCCATGACCGGAATCAGAGCAGGGGCAAGCACGAGCAACCCGAGAAGATCGAGCGCGCGTTTCCACCAAGGCAGCGGGTTGGGCGGTGACTCAGTCCTAGACACCCGGTGGGCAGAACGCTGGACGCGCGGCGAATTGGCGTCCGGACCACGAAGGAGGATTTTACCAGTAGCAGACATCAAGAGTTACGGGGAAAAACCGAATAAACCTATCGACTCACCAACGAAGGCAGTACCTCGGCACGCCAATTGCGGAACGATTCTCATCAGAAGGTTCGGAAGATGGGAAGAAGACACGCACATTCAATTCGCTACGTTCTCGCTGTACTCGGGGTGCTACTCGCATTTGCGACAACCTCGGCGCAAGCAGCATCCCTCGAATGGAATCCCAACTCCGAGACGAATCTTGCCGGTTACCGGGTCTATACGGGAGAAGCGACCCGCGGCTACACCTCGGTAGTCGATGTCGGCAATACGACGCAGTTCCCGCTGAATTCATTGACTCCCCGGAAGACGTTCTTCTTTGCAGTGACTGCTTACGATACAGACGGGCTGGAGAGTGACTTCTCGGATGAAGTCACGTACGCGGTTCCCGGAACGAACCTGCCTCCCGTAAGCGTCGGCGAAACGTATTCGATGGCGAAGAACACGGTGCTGCAGATCAACGCGGCGTCCGGCCTTCTTGCGAACGATTCGGACTCGGATGGTGACGCGCTATCCGCGATCCTGGTTTTATCCCCGATGAATGGCGTCGTCACGTTGAACGGCGCGGGAGGATTTTCCTACACGCCGGCCGCGAACTTCTTCGGGCAGGACAGTTTCACTTACCGCGCGTCCGATGGATTGGCGGTTTCCGCCGTTGCCATGGTGGTGATTGTTGTTTCCAACACTCCAACCCCTCCGACCAACCGCACTCCGATCGCGTTGAACGACCAATACGTGACCGGGAAGAATACTCGCTTGTTCACAGATGATCTGGACGGCGCACTCGTGAACGATTCCGACCCTGACGGCAACGCTTTGACTGCGTTCCTCGTTTCGCCCCCGGCACATGGCCAGGTGAGCATGGATGTATTTGGGGGCTTCAGTTACCTGCCGACGACCAATTTTGTCGGCACGGACAGTTTTAATTATCGCGTCACAGATGGAGCCGCGACTTCTTCGGTTGCGACCGTGACGATCAGCGTCACAAACATTGTTCCGGTGAATCGAGCCCCGATGGCCACGGATGAACAATACGCGATGGAGAAGAACAAATTGCTGACGGTGACAATGGGCTTCGGCGTTCTGGTGAACGATTTCGATCCCGACGGAAACGCGATTACAGCGGTTGTTGTTTCGGCACCAACGCAAGGCCAACTCAGTGTCGATCCCGCGGGCAGTTTTGCTTATATGCCAGCTACCAATTTTGTCGGCACACAAAGTTTCACTTACCGGGCATTCGACGGTTCGATGACGTCCGCCATCGCGACGGTCACCATCACAGTGACGAACGGTCCGGCGAATACAAACACCGTTCCGGTGAACCGTGCTCCGTTCGCTGCGAACGAACAGTACGCCACGGCGAAGAATACTCCTCTGAACGTGAGTGCCACCTTCGGAGTGCTGGCGAATGATTCCGATCCCGATGGCGACGCCGTCGTGCCGTTGTTGGTTTTGTCGCCCGTTCATGGTTCGCTGACGATTTACAATAGCGGCGAATTTTCCTATCGACCGACGTCTGGTTACGTGGGCGCCGACAGCTTCACTTACCGAGCGTTCGACGGAACGCTGACTTCCGCCGTTGCCACCGTTTCGATCATCGTAACGAATACGACTCCCGTGGAAAATCGTGCGCCTCTTGCCGCGAACGATTCGTACGCGGTGGTGAGAGGGCAAGCCCTGACCATTGATGCCGGACTAGGATTGCTGACGAATGATTCCGATCCGGACGGCAATCCGCTTACCGCGACGGTAGCCGCATGGCCATCGCATGGAACGCTCACGATGAACAGCGTCGGCGGATTTGTGTATGCGCCGGCGCCTGATTTCGTGGGTGAGGACATCTTCCAATATCGGGCTTC